>CAVEMY010000035.1:0-7466 GCA_963617005.1 Parabacteroides distasonis
GGTGTCGGTTATTACTTTGCTTATAAGGGAACATTTAATGAGCAAAGTCGGGCTGATATCGCTAAGCTCGTTAACATCTCCTTGCCGTGCTTTCTTTTTTATTCGGTTGCAGCGCGTTTTACGCACGATCAATTCATTGAACTTGCGCAAAGTTTGACTCTCCCCTTTATTGTCATTTTGATTAACTTTGCGTTTTCCGTTCTCTTTATCAAGATTGGCTGGGTAAGAAAGGAACTCTCTGGCACATTTATTGCCTGCTTTTCGGGTTCGACCGTCCTTTTCGTTGGCGTTCCGATTGTGATGGCGATGTATGGAGATCGAGGAATCCCTTACGTCCTCGAGTACTTCATTGCGAACTGCTTATTTATTTGGACGATTGGCCTATATAACATTCAATTAGATAGCGTGCGCCGCACTGGAGGCGTAGCCCCAAAGATCTTTTCTTTTAAAAGCATTCGGATGCTTTTTAAGCCGCCATTGATTGGCTGTGCGTTAGGTCTCCTTTGTGTTCTTGTCAGTTTCAAAGTGCCTGATACGGTGATGATGGTGATGCGCTACTTAGGGAACCTCACCACTCCCTTGGCGCTTATCTTTGTCGGTATCACGGTTTATATGGTCGGATTCGAACGATTACGCAAGATGCCGCGAGAGCTTTGGCTTGTGCTTTTTGCTTGCTATGTGTTGCGCCCAGTGATTACCTATTTTGTATCGATTCCCTTTGAGCTCGATGACTTTATGCGCCGCGTCTTCATGATTGTTTCGGCGCTCCCAGTGTCGTCAGTTACATCGGTATTAAGCCGAGCCTATGGGGGAGATGCCGAATTTGCGGCAAGCGCGATTGGCGCATCAACGGCTGCTGTCGTTTTTGTGATGCCTGTGATTCTTGTTTTAGTCAATCTCATCTAAAGCGCGAACTTTTCTATAGAATCCGCCCTTGGCGGGTCCCCTCGCATAAGAGCTCTGCTAACCTGGTCAGGTCGGGAACGAAGCAGCCACGGCGGATGTCTTTTAGTGCCGAGGATAAGGCTCGCCATTATTGTTTCTAAAGAAGAAAACCTGCGGAAAACCCAAGCGTTTCCTTTACAATGCCTCAACGCTTCAAGTAAAAGGCGATTTTGCCTTTTGCTTAAAAAAGATATTTCACTTTCTTCAAGGTTTAAGATGAGCTATCAGGTTTTGGCGCGCAAATGGCGCCCCCACGATTTTGAAAGTATGGTCGGTCAAGAACACGTTGTCGCAGCCCTGCGGCACGCTCTTGATGAAAATAGACTTCATCACGCTTATCTCTTTACGGGAACCCGAGGCGTCGGAAAAACCACGCTTTCTCGCATTTTGGCCAAATGCCTAAATTGCACAGGAGAAGACGGTAAAGGTGGTGTGACTTCGAAGCCTTGCGGCAAATGCGAGGCCTGTCGCGCGATCGATGAAGGACGCTTTATCGATTACATCGAAATCGATGCGGCATCCAATCGTTCTGTTGAAGAAATGACGGCGTTATTAGAGCGCGCGATGTATGCGCCAACTAACGCTCGTTATAAGGTCTACATGATTGACGAAGTGCACATGTTAAGTGCCCACGCCTTCAACGCCATGCTAAAGACCTTAGAGGAGCCGCCCGAGTATGTGAAATTCATTCTCGCGACAACAGACCCGCAAAAAGTGCCTGTCACAGTTCTATCACGCTGCTTGCAATTTAACTTAAAGAATATGACGCCAGAGGCGGTCGCTTCTCACATGACGCATATTCTGAAAGAAGAGGGTATTGAAGCGGAACCTGCGGCTCTCCGCCTATTAGCCGAAGGCGCCCGTGGCTCGATGCGAGATGGGTTAAGCCTTCTTGATCAAGCGATTGCTTATGCCGCTGGTCCCGTCACGCTCGATGCTGTTCGCAGTATGTTGGGCGTTGTGGATTCTGAAGTTTTGGTGCGGATGACTGAAGCCGTGTTATCGGGTGACGCAAAGAAAGCCCTTACACTGGCTGACAAAATGAATGAAGAGAGTTTTTCTTTTTCTCAAGCGATCCGCGATTGGGCTTCTCTTTTACACCGTGTGGCTTTGGCGCAGAGAATCCCTGATGCCTTTCCAGAGGAAAACCCAATTAATGTCGGAATCTTGAAGCTTGCGAAAGCGATGACACCAGAAGAAGTGCAACTTGATTATCAAATTGCACTTCAAGCAAGGTCTGATATGGGCTTGGCGCCAGATGAGTACGCTGGATTTACGATGGCCATCTTAAGAATGCTTGCCTTTAAACCCGCGGGTTCAAAGTTAAGTGTTCCTGTGAAAGAAGCGAAAGCCGAAGTAAAGACGGAGAATTCTCCAGCAGAATCTGCTCCTGCTCCTTGGGAGGATGCGCCGGGAAAACCCTAGCGCCAGCTGAACCCCGACACGAACTCAGGGAAGACTCTTTAGAAACCTTTACTCCCACTCCTGAGTTACTCGGTTGGCGCGAAAAACTGTGTCAGACGCACCTTGAGGGCTATGTTCGAGAGCTTGTTGCTTCAAGCGAATTACTCGAAATCGATGAGAAGCACGTATTATTACGACCTCGTTCACAAGCTCTCTTAAACGAGGGTTTGGTTCTTGAGGTGACGAAGGCGTTTACAGAGGCTCTTGGAGCGCCGTTTGCTGTAACGTTTACTTCGGATGAATGCGCCGATGAGGTACAAAGTATCTCTAGGCTAGAAAATTTAGAGCGACTTCAGGCGCAACGCGCCTTGGTCGATGCGTTTCGTAGTGACCCATTTGTGCAAAAAGTCCTTGAAACGCTCAATGCAACATTAGATGAGTCGTCCGTGCGAGTGGTCGAGACGACAGAAAAGGAAAAATCATCATGATGAGAGGCAATATTCAGGGACTTCTCGCTCAGGCGCAGAAGATGCAACAAAATATCGAAAAGGCCCAGGCCGAGCTCGGTAACACTGAGGTTGTCGGTGAAGCAGGCGCTGGCATGGTTCGCATCACAATGACCTGTAAGCATGAAGCGAAAAAGGTGGAGATTGATCCGAGCGTCTTTTCTGGCGAACCTGACGATAAAGAAATGCTCGAAGACTTAATCGCGGCGGCTTTAAATGATGCTTCACACAAAGTGACGGAAGCCGCGGAAGCGAAGATGCGTGCGGCAACCGCAGGGATGCCTTTGCCACCGGGAATGAAGCTTCCCTTCTAAGTCTTTTTTAGAGCAAATCAATCATGCAATGGCTTGAAGCACTTCAGGCAATCTTTCTTGGGATTGTCGAGGGACTCACGGAATTTTTGCCCATCAGCTCCACAGGTCACTTAATTGTGGCAGGAGCTGCCGTTGGATTTAATGGCGAAGGGGCAGATACCTTCTTTGTTGCCATTCAAGCGGGAGCGATTTTGGCTGTGTGTTGGTTTTATCGGGCACGAATCATCTCGATTCTTTTAAATCTATTTAAGCCTGGAAAAGATCAGCGCTTAGCAATTAACACTGTCATCGCGTTTTTGCCTGCCGCTGTGATTGGTTTACTCGTCGCGAAAGCCATTAAGGCCTATCTTTTCAATCCCATTACGGTAGCCATTACGCTTATCGCTGGCGGCATTGTGATTTTGATTGTGGAGCACGTCAATCTCAAAAAAGCGTGGACGCCGCGAGTGGTCACGATGGACGATATGAGTGCGAAAGATGCCTTTGGTGTCGGATGTATGCAGTGCTTAGCTCTCATTCCTGGGATGAGTCGGTCAGGTGCCACCATCATCGGCGGCATGGTCTTAGGGTTATCTCGTCGCGCAGCAACCGAGTTCTCGTTCTTTTTATCGATTCCTACAATCTTTGGCGCAACGGTTTACGACTTATATAAGAGCTACGAGACGCTTAGCGTTGATATGGGGCCTGCGATTCTCTTAGGCGGCATCGTGAGCTTTATTTCCGCCATTGTTGTCGTGAAGTGGCTTCTTGCCTTTGTGAGCCACAATGATTTCCGAGGCTTTGGGTGGTACCGCATCGCCTTTGGATTGATTGTGATTTACTTCTTTGGTTTTGACCTAGATTTCTAAACTAAGGGGTGTAAGAGAATCGAAATTCCGAATCCCGTTAACACCCCATGTCTTATTTTTCCCCTAAGCCTCGTTACGAGCCTTAAGAATGCCTTCCCAGCGAGCAACTTGCTTTAAAACCTGGTTGGGCGCTGTGCCACCTAAGTGGTTGCGGGCCGCAAGAGACCCTTCAAGCGTTAAGACGTCATACACGTCGTTTTCGATAGCAGGGTTAAAGCTCTTAAATTCTTCAAGGCTAATTTCAGAAAGGTCTTTCTTTTCTTCACTAGCTTTACGCACCACGCGACCAACAATGTCGTGCGCTGTGCGGAAGGGGATTCCCTTCCGAACAAGGTAGTCGGCCAAATCGGTTGCTGTTGGATATCCCGCGCGAGCGGCATCGCGCATCGCGGCGCGATTAATCTCTGTACCTTCTACCATTTCTACGAAGGCTCGCAGGGTGTCTTTCACAGTGTCGATTGCATCAAAAAGCGGTTCTTTATCTTCTTGAAGGTCTTTGTTGTAGGCAAGGGGAAGACCCTTCATTAACATCGTAAGTGTGATGAGGTCTCCTGCAACACGAGAGCACTTACCGCGAGCCGTTTCAGGAACATCGGGGTTCTTCTTTTGCGGCATGATTGAGCTTCCCGTTGTGAAGCGATCGGGTAAGCGAATAAAGGAAAATCTCTGGCTCATCCAAAGAACCAATTCTTCAGATAGGCGCGAAATGTGAACCATCAGAAGTGTGGCAGCCGCTGTAAATTCAATGGCAAAGTCTCTGTCGCTAACCGCATCCAAAGAATTCTGTGCAACAGCCTCAAAATCTAAGAGTTTCGCTGTGAATTCGCGATCGATTGGATAGGTGGTGCCTGCTAGGGCAGCTGCGCCCAACGGTAAGCGATTGACGCGGTGGCGGAGATCAAGCATACGTTCTCTATCGCGCTCAAACATTTCTGCATAGGCAAGCATATGGTGGCCAAAGGTTACGGGTTGCGCGACTTGCATATGCGTGAATCCTGGCATCACAGTGTTGTATTCTTTTTTCGCTTGACCAACGAGCACTTCTTGCAATTGGCCGATAAGTTTCACAATCGCATCGATTTCTTTTCTGAGATAGAGGCGAATGTCGACAGCAACCTGATCGTTACGGCTACGACCTGTGTGTAGGCGCTTACCCGCGTCGCCAATCAATTGGGTTAAGCGTGCTTCGATATTAAGATGCACGTCCTCTAACTCAAGCTGCCAATTGAATTTCCCCGATTGCACTTCTTCTAGGATTTGCGCCATGCCCCGCTTAATGTCCGCGAGGTCTTGAGCGCTCAAGATGCCACAGTGCTCAAGCATCGTGGCGTGAGCAATGGATCCTGCGATATCGGCCTCAGCCATACGCTTATCAAAACTCACAGACTGCGTGTAACGAAGAACGAACTCAGCAACGGGTTCAGAAAAGCGTCCAGACCACGCTTCTTTTTTGGCATGCAATGGGTCATCTGAGTGAATGTGTTCTTCTGTCATAACGGATCCTCGTATAAGATAAAGTCGTTTCGTTTGCCCTAGAAAAAGAGGAATTTTTCCCCTTCTCTAGAGACCGGGTTTTAAGTTGTCGCTAGATTAGACGCGCAAGAGGCAAAAATCAACGAGCCAGCACTCATTTGCGATGGGTTTTTGTCCATGGACTCTTTTTCATCGGGCAAATCCGATTCGTTAGAATCCCTCCTACCTTAGGGAAAACTTAAAATGAATAAGAAATCCATTGTTATTGCAACGCGAGAAAGTGCGCTTGCTCTTTGGCAAGCCAATCACGTTGCCGCATTATTACGAAGCCACGACCCAGATTGCGAAGTGCAACTTCTTGGGATGACCACACGAGGCGACAAAATCCTCGATAAAAAGCTTTCGAAAGTCGGTGGTAAAGGCCTTTTTGTAAAAGAACTCGAAGAGGCGATGCTTCGAGGCGAGGCCCATCTTGCCGTTCATTCCCTAAAGGACGTGCCGATGGAGCTCCCCGAAGGCTTTCTTTTGGCGGCAATCACTGAGCGTGAAGACCCACGAGATGCTTTTGTTAGTTCTAAGTACGCTTCGCTTGATGCGATGCCAGAAGGCGCCGTGGTAGGGACTTCAAGCTTAAGGCGAGAACTCATGATTCGGTCTCACTACCCGAAACTTACTGTGAAATCGGTTCGCGGTAATGTGGGAACGAGGCTTTCTAAATTAGACGCAGGTCAATACGATGCTCTCGTGATGGCGGGAGCTGGGTTAAAGCGCTTGGGATTTGCCGACAGGATTCGGGCGTGGATTTCCCCTGACGTAAGTCTTCCCTCCCCTGGGCAAGGGGCGCTTGGTATTGAAGTGAGAGCGAGTGACGCTCAAACCCTTGAATCCGTTTCCTTTTTAAATGATGCGAAAACGCGCGCGGCCTGTGAAGCTGAGCGCGCTGTAAGTCGCGCCTTGGGGGGCTCTTGTCAGGTGCCGCTAGCCGCTTATGCCACAGTTAAAAATGGGAATGTTCTTTATTTAAGAGCGCTTGTTGGAAATCACAAAACAGGAGAAACCCTTTCGGTTTCTCTTGAAGGCCCAATCGAAAAGCCACTCGAACTTGCCTCAGAGGCTGTAGATCAGTTACGAAACTTAGGGGCGGACGATTTGTTAAAGGAAGTTCTTGGCGCGAGTGAAGCATGAAAAAACCAAAGCGCTTTATTGTGACGCGCCCTGCGCAAGAAGCCGCCGATATTTTGTGTGAGCTTCCTTCAGAGCAGACGTGGTTTTGGCCTGCGTTTTCATTTGAGAGGCCCGAAGGAAGTTATGGAGAAATAAAAGAAAGACTCTCAAGTTTAAGGGGAGTGGATGCACTTTTTTTCGTGAGTCCCGTTGCAGTGCGCTTTACTGAGCCTCTTTTATTACGAATCCCAAAACGTATCAGGGTTTACGCCGTAGGAGGGGGAACAGCCCAAGCCGTTCGCAACGCTTGGGGTGAGAATGTCAATCTTATTTATCCTACAGGCTCAAGCGAAAAGGCAGGAAGTGAAGCTCTTTTCGAAGAGATTAAGCGCACGGGATTTCCTAAGCACCTTTTGATTTTGAGGGCCCAAGAGGGCCGGGAGTGGCTCTCTGAGCACCTTGAAAATGAAGGCGTTCTTGTTGAAAAACTCTCCGTTTATGAAAGAGTGCCACTCGCACTTCGCGATTGGGAAGTTAAGGCCCTAGAAAAAGCGATCCAAGAAGAAAGCCCTGTCATTTTAATTACAAGCACAGGAGCGATTGATATCATCAAGAAGGCGGTATCTGTTGTTGCTGGAGCCTACGAATGGCTTAAAAATGGTATCGCTATCACAAATCACGATCGCACGTTCGATCGTCTAAGCGAAGAGGGCTTTTCGAAAACAATGGAATGCTGCACAACAGACGCTTTTGATTTAGCCGCATCAATGCTTTCGGCCGAAGACGAGCTTTTCGAGGTCGACGAAGAAGAC
>CAVEMY010000035.1:7530-14913 GCA_963617005.1 Parabacteroides distasonis
GCGCACGCTTCCAATTCATCAACAGTGAGCTCTACGGCGCTATTTCTTGAGCCGCAGGCAGGAAACATCTTGGTGTAGCGCTTCAACGACTCATCCAAATACACTTTGCACCCCGCTTTAACGCCAAAGGGGCAAACGCCTCCCATGGGGTGGCCTGTGTAAAGTTCCACATCTTCGTGCGCAATCATGCTTGCTTTGGCGTGAAAGGTCGTTTTGAACTTGTGGTTATCGATTCGGGCGTCCCCTGCGGCAACGACAAGAACGGGACTGCCGTCGACTAAAAACCCTAAGGTTTTGGCGATATTGCCTGGGGCGCACCCGAGAGCAGCGGCAGCGGTTGCAACGGTTGGAGTGGGTTCTGTGCAAATGCGGATTCTCTCTTCTAAGCCGTGTTGCGCTAATTGGGCTTTCGCTGATTCAAAACTCACGAAACTTCTCCTTGACTATCGGGCTGTCGCTAAAATTCTCGAATCTTTTAGATTTGGGAAAGGAAAAATCGTTATGGTAAGCATTTCAGTCTTGCAAATCAACGCGAAAAGAGGCGCTTTCCAAGGTAATGCTTCAAAGATTTTGAAGGCATCTTCTGTGGCACAAGAAAAGGGAGCTGCACTTCTTGTGAGTTCTCTTGGCGCCTTAAGTGGGTATCCTGTTGGGTCTTATGGCCGCCGCGCTGAGTTTTTGTTGCGTCAGAAAGAGGCGCTTGCGAGTCTTGCGTCAAAGCTCAAAACTCCTGCGCTTTTTGGCATGGTTCCAGGACTCGTTTTTGTCGACTCTGGCAAGGCGCGCCTTGTTGTCTCAGGAGAGATTCTTGAAGTGGCAGGAACCAAATTTGGCGTTCTCACAAATTTAGAGGGCCTTGCTGAAGCTGTTGCCGATTTAAAGGTTCGGGGCGCAGAAGTTACCCTTCTTTTAGCTGCTGACGCTTTCCGTCGAGGTAGACCCGAAGCTCGCCAAAAGGCAATTTCTGAAGCCGCTACGAAGGCGGGAATTCCGGTTCTTTTCGTAAATCTTGTTGGTGGCGCAGACGAATACGTCTTTGATGGTCGTAGTTTTGCAGTAAATAGTAAAGGTAACGGCATTGCAGCGCTCGCTAACTGCGAAGAGGATTTCCAGACAGTCGATTTAGCCTCAACGAAAGAAGTGGCTTTACCAAAATTCGAAGACCTTGAAGAGCTTTATACGGCTCTTCGTTTAGCGCTTCGTGATTACGTTAAGAAAAATGGCTTTAATGCTGTGCAGATTGGATTGTCGGGGGGAGTCGATAGCGCACTCGTTGCGACAATTGCCACAGACGCTTTAGGGAAAGACTCGGTGCACGCCTTGATGATGCCAACACGCTTTACAGCGGATTTGAGTCTAACGGAAGCCAAGAAACTCGCTAGTAACCTCGGGATTTCTTACGCCGTGCGCCCCATCGGAGATCTCTTTGATGCGTACCGCAAAGAATTGGCCGAGGATTTCGCTGGGAAAGGGTGGGATGCCACAGAAGAAAACCTTCAAGCGCGTATCCGTGGCAACCTCTTAATGGCCTATGCCAATAAATTTAATCGCCTTGTGATTGCCACAAGCAATAAGAGCGAATCCGCGGCCGGTTACGCAACGCTTTATGGCGATACGACAGGCGCCTTTGAGGCGATTTCGGATGTGTATAAGACTGATGTTTGGGCACTTTGCCGTTGGCGTAATGCTAAAGAAGGCAAGGAACTCATTCCTGAGAGCATTATCAGTCGCGCGCCATCAGCGGAACTTCGCGAAGGACAAACCGATCAACAAAGCCTTCCTGAATATGCAACACTCGATGCGGTGCTTCGTCTTTATGTCGATGAAGGTTTACCAGTATCTCAAATTGTCGAAAAGGGTTTTGATAAGGCGCTTGTTGAAAGAATCGTCACAATGACACATCGCGCAGAATTTAAGCGTCGCCAGTGCCCGATTGGCGCACGGGTTTCCAAGGTTGCCTTCACGGACGACGCCTGGACCTATCCGATGACAGTTACACTAAAAGATGAATTGAAGGAATAACGATGAGCGCATTACGTCACTTTTTAAAGTTAGCCGATTTCACGGCCGAAGAGCTCGAACACATGCTCGAGCGTGCTCTTTGGATTAAAGCCCAACAAAAGGCGGGCACTCCCTATGAACCATTTCACGGGAAAGTGCTTGCGATGATTTTTGAAAAGGCAAGCACGCGCACGCGCGTTTCCTTTGAAACAGGCTTTTATCAGTTAGGCGGTAACGTCATTAATCTCACAAGCCAAGGCTCTCAACTTGGTCGCTCCGAATCCATCGAAGATACGGCGCGCGTCATTAGCCGTATGGTTGATTTGGTGATGATTCGCACTTTCGGGCAAGATCGCTTAGAGGCGTTTGCCAAAAATAGTTGTGTTCCTGTCATTAATGGATTGACCAATGAATATCACCCCGTGCAGATCATGACAGATATCATGACTTTTATTGAGCATCGTGGTTCGATTAAGGGTCGTAAGGTCGCTTGGATTGGAGACGCCAATAATATGAGTTATTCGTGGTTAGAGGCTGCGAAGATTCTTGGCTTTGAAATCACTCTGGCTATCCCCGAAGGCTACCCTATTGATACATCACTGATTCCCGCTGGCGACTACTACACCGTAACGCGCGACCCACTTGAGGCGGCAAAGGGGGCAGACCTTGTGACGACAGACGTCTGGACCTCAATGGGATTTGAAAAAGAAAACGAGAAGCGTCGTCACGACTTTGCTAACTATCAAGTTAACGACGCTGTGATGGCGGCTGCAAACCCCAAGGCGCTTTTCATGCACTGCTTACCGGCGCACCGCGGCGAAGAGGTGAGTGCCTCTGTGATCGATGGCGCCCAATCCGTTGTTTGGGACGAGGCGGAAAATCGCCTACACGCCCAAAAAGGCATTATGGAATATTGCCTTTTAGGTAAGGTCTAATGGCAGAGAATACGGATAATCCTCAAGGACTCGTGCGCTTAAGTAAGCGCATGAGTGAATTGGGAATCGCCAGCCGCCGCGAGGCCGATGCTTGGATTGCAGCCGGTCTCGTGACAGTCAACGGGCATCGCGCCACATTAGGAGAAAAAGTGGCGCCCGATGCTGTCATTGCCGTTGACAGTAAAGCGAAACGCGAGCAATCCGAGCGCGTCACGATTCTCATTCATAAACCCGTGGGTTATGTAAGCGGCCAGGCAGAAGACGGCTACCTTCCCGCCAAAGTCCTTGTCACCAAGGAAAACCACTGGAAAGACGATAAGAGTTCAAGGCGCTTTCAGCCTTCGCAATTAGTTAGCCTTGTTCCCGCAGGGCGCTTGGATATCGATTCTGTGGGGCTTCTCGTGTTAACGCAAGACGGGCGCGTAGCAAAAACGCTTATCGGAGAAGATTCCACCATCGAAAAAGAATACATCGTGCGTGTGGCAAACGCCGATGGCTCTTTGCCTGTACGCCTTTCTGAGCGTAACTTAGCACTCCTAAATCACGGCTTAGAGCTCGATGGTAAGCCACTACTAGAAGCGCATGTTTCTTGGCTAAATCGAGAGGAGCTCCGCTTTATTTTAAAAGAAGGGCGCAAAAGGCAAATTCGTCGTATGTGCGAAGCTGTGGGGCTCAAAGTTTTACGCTTAAAGCGTGTGAGAATCGGAAATGTTCGCCTCGGGAAACTCCCATACGGCGCTTGGCGCTACCTCGGGAATAACGAGACCTTCTAGCCCTTTGACATCCTTTCTATAATTGCCCTAACTTTTTGTACATGAATCGTCTTTTTAAAAAGAGAGGTTTTTTCAAATGGACGCTTCACAACTCAATGACGACGAAGAGGAAGTCAAACTTCCTGGTTTGCCGCCTAATACGAAAAATTACATGACGCCTGCTTGCTATCGCCGTCTGTTAGATGAGCGAGAAAAGCTTGTGAATGTTGACCGCCCTGCGATGGTCAATGTTGTCAGTTGGGCTGCGAGCAATGGCGACAGAAGTGAAAATGGCGACTACCTCTACGGTAAACGCCGTTTGCGTGAAATGGACCACAGGATTCGCTTTTTAAATAAACGCATTGAATCCGCTGAGGTCGTTGACCCAGCAACGCGTCCGCCAACAGATCAAATCTTTTTTGGCGCAACCGTTGTCTATGAGACACTGTCCGATAACGTCGAACACACAATTCGTATTGTGGGTATCGATGAGGCCGATCCCGAAAAGGGCGATGTAAGCTGGGTGAGCCCCATTGCGCGCGTTCTTTTAAAAGCGAGAGAAGGTGACCAAGTAAAACTTCCCACCCCAGCAACAATTGACCACCCTGCGCACGTTGAGGTTCTTGAAGTCGTTGAAGTGCGCTACGAAAGCGACAAATCTTAAAAAGAAGGCCGCCCGAAATTACTTTTGGCGGCCTAACCTTCACTTCCCTTTAATCCTTAACTTGCTCTGCGCATCATATCGAAGAACTCATTGTTGCTCTTCGTATTGCGCATCTTATCGAGTAAGAATTCCATCGCTTCAATTTCATCCATATCGTAAAGAAGCTTACGAAGTACCCAGACCTTTTGAAGGACATCAGGCTTTAAGAGCAATTCTTCGCGACGTGTGCCTGAGCGATTGACATTAATCGCAGGATAGACGCGCTTTTCCGCGAGACGACGTTCAAGGTGAATTTCCATATTGCCCGTACCCTTGAATTCTTCATAGATCACATCGTCCATGCGTGAGCCCGTATCGATAAGGGCCGTGGCAAGGATGGTGAGCGATCCCCCTTCTTCGATATTACGAGCTGCACCGAAAAAGCGCTTCGGGCGTTGTAGAGCGTTAGCATCAACGCCGCCTGTGAGGACCTTGCCTGAACTTGGAATCACGGTGTTATAGGCGCGCGCGAGACGCGTAATCGAATCCAAGAGAATCACGACGTCTTTTTTGCTTTCAGCTAAGCGCTTGGCTTTTTCAATGACCATCTCGGCCACTTGCACGTGACGCGTGGCGGGTTCATCGAACGTACTCGCAATCACTTCACCACGCACGGAGCGCTGCATTTCAGTGACTTCCTCGGGGCGTTCATCGATTAAGAGGACGATTAAAACGCAGTCGGGGTGGTTGGCCGTGATTGCGTGCGCGATGTGCTGCATTAAAACGGTTTTACCAGACTTGGGACTTGCGACAAGCAAACCGCGCTGACCCTTACCAATCGGGGCGATGATATCGATTAAGCGCCCGGTGATGTTTTCCTCACCTCGCATGTTTCTTTCAAGCGCGAGCGGCACATTCGGGAAAAGCGGCGTGAGGTTCTCAAAGAGCATGCGGTGCTTGAGGTTTTCCGGTGGCTGCCCGTTGACTGTGTCGACCTTAACAAGCGCAAAGTAACGCTCGTTATCTTTCGGGGTACGCACTTCGCCTTCAATCGAGTCGCCTGTGTGTAAGTTAAAGCGGCGAATTTGCGAGGGCGAAATATAGATATCGTCTGTGCTCGCTAGATAGCTCGTATCCGGGCTACGCAAGAAACCAAATCCATCGGGAAGAACTTCCAAAGTTCCGTCTCCGAAGATTTGTTCGCCAGACTTGGCGCGTTTTTTAAGAATGGCAAACATCAGTTCTTGTTTACGCATGCGTTGCGCATTCTCGATTTCAAGCTCCATGGCCATATCGAGTAGGTGACTGATGTGAAGGGTCTTTAATTCTGAAAGATGCATGAGAGATGTGAAAGGTAATGGTAGGAGGCGGCGAGAACCGCCGCTTCCTTTATTAATGAGGTCTTAGAGATATTGATCGACAAAAGTTTCCAAATCGGATTTACCCATAAAGCCTGTGTGACGACCAACGAGCTCGCCATTTTTAAAGACAAGAAGCGTCGGCACTCCGCGCACGCCATTGTTGGTGGCGGCTTCTCCACCTTCATCGACGTTATATTTGGCGAAAACAGCTTCGCTCACATAGGCGTCAGCAGCAGCTTCGAAAAAGGGCGCTAGCGCGCGGCACGGACCGCACCAAGGAGCCCAGAAGTCCACAAAGACGGGGATGTCCTTGACGGCCTTAATTTCATCGTCAAAATTCGCATCGGTTAGTTCGAGAATGGATTCGCTCATAGGAAAAATCCTTTCTAGTTGTGAATAGGGTCAATATCCGCTTATTCATTTCTAAAGAAGACTCACATTTTGGTTTCTACACATACACCACGCCTAAAAAGGAAACGAAAGGTGTTTGGCACAAATGGGAAAGAATGTGAAAACTCTAGAACCTGGGCGCAATGCGAAAGCATCGCGGGCGGATGGCGTGACTATATCAAAAAATCCTAATTTCTGTGAACCTTTTTTGTAAGATTTTCTGCGTCGATTTTTCGAAACCAAGCGGCAACAACAGAGCCCGAGACAATGTTCCAAAAACTAAAGATTGCTGAAGGGACAGCAACCATCGGAGAGGCGGCAAAGTGTAAGGCTGAGAGCGCGGCGCCAAGCCCTGCGTTTTGCGTACCCACTTCAATAGCGATGCATTTGCGTTTGGCAAGATCCATGCCAAACCCTAGCGCAAGGAAATAACCCAAAAAGAGTCCTAAGCCATTGTGAAGAATCACAGCGGCAAATGAGATGAAAGCGGCGTGAGAAAGGTTGTCGCGATTGGCGGCAACGACAACGGCAACAATCACAACAATCGTTACCACGCTAATAAGCGGGAGAACGTCGCTAGCCTGATCGATTTTTTCACCAAATAGGCTATGCACAAAAAGGCCGGCAGCAACAGGCACGAGAACAATCCACAGAATGGACCAAAACATGGCCATCGGGTCGACGGCAATCCACTCTTGCGCAAGCCAAGCGACAACAGTGGGCGTTACAACAGGAGCAAGAAGCGTTGTGCAACTCGTCAGTGTCACAGATAGCGCCACATCTCCTTTGGCTAAGTACGTTAAGACGTTACTCGATGTGCCCCCAGGACACGCACCCACAAGAATGACGCCGATAGCGAGTTCCTTGGGTAAATCGAGCGCAAGGCAGATGGCATACGCAATCGCTGGCATCAAACTGTATTGTGCAAAGACACCTAGAAGAACTTCTTTTGGGTGCGTTAAGACGGCGCGAAAGTCCGAGGGTTTTAGCGTCAATCCCATTCCAAACATCACAAGCCCCAACATGGGAGAAATCCACGGGGCTAAAAATAAAAAGGAGTCAGGAGTGGCGTAGGCAACAGCAGCAAAGGCAAGCATCCACAAAGGAAAGGTTTTGTTAGCAAATTGGCTAATAAATCGCAGAGTTTCCATTGCTGTGGATTGGCGCCTTGAGAAAGTCCTTCGTTATGAGAAAAAAGGAAGCTACAGAAAAAAAGACTCACCTTTGAGGTGAGTTTTTTTCGCTGCTGGCTCCCCGAGTTGGGCTCGAACCAACGACCCACGGATTAACAGTCCGTTGCT
>CAVEMY010000036.1:0-14651 GCA_963617005.1 Parabacteroides distasonis
GATGTTCCCGTCGATGTAATCTTCGCGTTCTTTGCGTTAATTCCAAGATTGGCATCAAGAGAAATCGTCTTTGCTTCAAGCAGAGCGGAATTTCCCGCAATCGCTTCCGAAGCATTAACCGTAAAGGTTTCTGTCGCACTCGCAAAACGTTGGGCAAGATTTACAAAACCACCCGTGATTTCGACTTCTTTTGCTTGAATCGTTTTTCCCGAACTGCTCGAGGAAAGATTCACAATCCCTGAGTCTGACGTCGTTGCGATTGTGAGAGTTCCGTTTTCAGAATTTATTGCGGCTTCAGAAAGATTGATTTCTTCCTTCGCTTTAATTTCTGTCGAAGCTCCCGATTCAATCGTGGCGCTAGAAGCCTGGATTACCTCTCCTGAGGTCAAACTAAGAAGAGACGTTGCGTCTGTTGACGTTACCTTTACTGTTGCGCCTTCTAACCCAATATTTGTGTCAGCTTTGACGGTAAGCGCCCCTGCGCTTTCAATGACCGCTTCGTTAGCCTCAATGCTTTCTTTCGCTGTAATGCTTGAAGTTCCTGTCGTCTTAACGACACGGGACTTCATATTCACGCCAGAGCCTGATTCGACTGTAAGACGCTGCGCTTCAATTGTGTTTGTCGCATCGCTTGCGGAAAGATCAATACTACCCTGACTTGTTTTAACGCTTAGCTCACCAGTACCAGAGACTATGAACCTCGCGTCCTTAAGGTTTGCATTTCCTTTTGATGAAAGCGTTACACCGCCGTTAGAAGCATCAAACTTGCCGCTCGCACCATCAAGAGTGCCATTGGAAGAAGAAACAGAAATCGAGGCTCCTGTTGACTTAACAGTTGCGCCATCCAAATCAATATCGCTATAAGCCGTGACTTGCGCAGAAGAAACTGCCTCTATTTGAGCGTCAGTTGCAACGATGTTCCCGGAATCGGATTTCATCGTGACCGATGTTCCCGTCGATGTAATCTTCGCGTTCTTTGCGTTAATTCCAAGATTGGCATCAAGAGAAATCGTCTTTGCTTCAAGCAGAGCGGAATTTCCCGCAATCGCTTCCGAAGCATTAACCGTAAAGGTTTCTGTCGCACTCGCAAAACGTTGGGCAAGATTTACAAAACCACCCGTGATTTCGACTTCTTTTGCTTGAATCGTTTTTCCCGAACTGCTCGAGGAAAGGTCAATGTTTCCATCGGTTGAACTAACGCTTAACTTCCCACTTGTTAAAGTAAATTGAGCGTTTTTGAGATTCGCATCACTTCCGGTAGAAACCGTTACGTCACTATTTGACGACTCAAACTGAGCCCCCTCCCCGTTTAGTTCACCATCTGTCGCAGAGACAGAAATCGAGGAGCCCCTTGACGTCACTTTTGCACCCGTTAAATCAACGCTACTTTGCGCATTGACGCTTACTTGCCCTTTAGACTCCAATATCGCTGAATCAGCTTCTATGGCATCGGTTCTCGAAGTCAAAGTGAGCGCACCCTCTGTCGACTTTAACGATGCCCCACTCGCATCAAGCACACTACTGGCATTAAGAACAAAGTCCTTTGTGCTCACGAATTCCGAAGCGGCAGCTGTGATGCTATCCGTAGCCGTAACTTTTATTGAGTTAGAGGCATACGCAAATCGATTGGTAAGGTCGATATCTCTCGATGTAATAGCAATCGTCTTCGCTTTAAAGGTAATGGGAGAGCCTTTTGTCGTGAGGGCAAGGTTTACTGTTCCATCGTCTGAATGGACGGTAATGTCGCTATTTTCTGAAACAACGACGGCATCCTGAAGATTCACATCTTCCTTCGCCTGAATTTGAACCAAATCCTTTGCCGCAATCGAAGCGCCTGAAGCCTGAATTTCACCGGCGCTCGATGTCAATGTAAGCGTCGATGACTCAGACTTGACAGTCGCACCTTTAACGTTAAGAAGCTCGTCTGCCTCGATGATTAAAGAATTTACACTTGAAAGTGTTGCGTCATTAACTTGGACAACATTAGCATCAAGCACTAAAGCGTTTTCAGTGTGTAGGCTATATCCAGTTACACTGATTTCCTTTTCAGCTTGAAGATTGAGCTCTTTAAGATATGTCGTCGTTGCCGAATCTTCGCTCGAAAGGGTAATAGATCCCTTACCTGAAGCTATTGTCAAAGTCGCCTGAGTGTCTGTGAACTTCACATTCCCTAATGAGACATTGCCTTTCTCTGCAACGATTGAAATATCGCTATTTGACAATCCGTCTAACGCCTTAAATGTCGCACCCGTTAAGGTGATATCGCCTTCCGAAGCCTTTAAGTCAATATCGTTAGATTGCAATACGGCCGACTCCTTAATCGTCATCGATTCAGCGTTTAGCGTAAGAGCATGCGTTGCGATTAATGTGCCATTAATATCTAAGATATCGGAGGTTAACGTGAGGTCATTTCCAGAAGCAAGCTGACCATCAACTAGGAGAGTGCCTTCGGTTTTCAGTGTTAAATCACTTGTTGTCTCGAGCTTACCGTCTACTAGGCTTAGGGCAAGTGTTCCTTCGCCTGAAACATCTAAGTTAAATGAGCCAAACGACTGCTGCTTGACAGCAAGAGTGGTTGTCTGTCCCTCTTTAACTTGGATTCTTAATGGCTTCTCGCTCGTGCCAATATCCTTACCATCTAAAGAGATTGTTCCTGCAGAAATATATCCATCAGAACCTTGACCGTCTTCTTCAACTGGAATGATTTTTTCAGTTCTTAAATCTAACTCACCTTTGGTTGACGCAGCAACAAGCCTTAACTCGCTTCCGAGCTCTTGGATGTGAATACTCTCATCGGCCGATAGCGACACAGCGCCAGAGGAGTTAATTTTGATTGGTGTCTCTGAAGTTCCGAGGCTTCCTGTTCCTCCACGAAGCGTGATTTTGTTTGCCTTGATGTTGGCAACATCGCTCGCTGTTTCTATCGCTTCTATTCCTAGTTTGCTCGTTAAACGAACGGTTGCGGCGCTCGCATTGATAATCCCAACACGAAGCTTTTCGTCGCTTGCAGCATAAAACCCTTTTTCAGCACTACCTGCGATGTAGCTTGTATTGTCAGTTCCTGTAAGTTTGATACTAATCGGTCTCTTGAGCGTTACTGAAACACTCTCACTGTCCTTATCCCATTTCACATCATCAACGTCTGCTAGCGCCAGGACCTTATAGGCTTGCATGCCTTTATCGGTGCTTGCATCAATTTCGCTAAATTTAAACGTTTGCGTGTCAAGTTCAGTACCAGAGCTTTGAGAGGCGTTAATTGAAATAACTTTTGCCTCAATGTTGGTGTCTCCGGCCTGTGGAGCAGACCCCGAGTCAGGATTGACAATGGCTTTCGAGACGGCGTAGAGCAGTTCTGTCTTCGACCAGCCATAATCGTCTTTTGCTGCAATGGTTTGCGCCAGATTGCTCGAAGCGTTCGCCTTTTCTTTTACCAAGGCAGCCTCTGCCGTTTCTACACCAGAAAAACGCGCCTTAAGCGATTCAAAATCTTGGGTTTGCGCTTCGCTTAAGCTACTCATTCCTTGATAGCGTTGATAGCGGCTAAAGTCAGACTTAACAATGGCTTCTTGTGTCGCTACATCTTCTGCCCACCGCGTTGCGCCATTGTTTGTGCCATCTTCTCCTAAGATTCCCGCTTCTTTCCAAACACGAAGTTTTTCTTCGGCATTGCGGTTATCTAAGTCTTCACGAGAAAGAGCATCCCAAACGTTTCCAGAAGTGGAAGTCACAGTGACTGTATCTTTCGCCTTAATCTTTCCGATGGCAATATCGTTAGCAGAGGTAAGAGTCACAGAACCTGATAGGGCCGTTGCATCAAAGCGCCGCGAGATATCATCGTCGGCATCCATCTGGTCAAGACCTGTAACCACGATGTCGCCTGCGCTACTCACAAGACTCGATTCATAGGCCACAAGATTTGTGACATTCATCGCGCCCTGCGTCGTAAAGTTAACGCTTCCTGCCTTAAGGTTAGTAGCCGTTACTGCCGCAGCATTTTGCGTCTTTGGTGACGCATCAATATAAATTGAGCCAGAGAGAGCGGCTTCTGCCGAAAGCGTGAGAGAACCTTGCGCATTGAAAACACGAATAGCAGATTCCGCTTCACCGATTGAGCCACCTGCTTTAAGCATCACATTGCTCGCGTTAACAAGCGAAACGTCACTTGCTTCATTGATGATATTTCTCTTAGCAGAAAAATTCACAGTCCCCTTTTCTGCCGTGATTTGACCGCTTAAGACGATATCGGCTGCTGAAGTCACATCAACTTTATTTGACGCATTCAAGAACCCAACGTCGACTGTTTCATCGGCTTTCACCGAGTAGGTATAAATCTTTGTACCCGTGCTGTTTCTTACAGCCTTCGAGTGATTGTCGCCCGAGAAGTGTGTCCAGTTATCGTATGTGACCCAATCGGTTTTCTTCCACTCGCCTGTTTTCTCTGTCGTTGTAGTAACCCAAGAATTAAATTTGTAGTTGCTATCCTTGTGAAGTCCCACATCAAGCGTCATCCCTGATCCCAGAGCTTCATCTACAGTTTTTGTCGTGGCCGTTTCAGTCCAAGTGTCTGGATCGCCCGAATCCCATATACTCCACCATAAGAAGTGTTGTTTTGTCTCTTTGGTCTCAACCGTACCAGTGCGATAGCCATCTGACCAAACGTAAGATAGACCTGCCGTGGGGGTAAACGACGTATCTGTGATCGTGGCACCAGTTAAATCTGCCAAAGTGCCATCCTGATAAAGAATCTGGGCGCTATGCGTTGTCGTTTCTCCATCGTTTTCCCAACGATACACCTTGGCAACTGCCTTGCTTCCCGAAGTTGACGTGGAAGACCCTGGATCTGTTGTATCAGTAATTTCGATGAGTCCATTACCATTTTTTGTCGTAATCTCACCAAGTCTTACCGAGTGGTTGCCCGCATTAATGCTCACATCAGCGGTACCAGAGGCTGCATAAACTTTTCCGCCTCCTGTGCTTGAGATGCGTCCAGTAAGATAAATGTGACCGCCCTGAGGTTTAATATCATCGACAATAACGCGATCGTTAACGGGGTCGTACCATGCGGCAACTCGCATGCCGTATGTTCCATCGTCTTTCTTATAGTGCCCGGCTTCGCTAATTTGATACTCACTACTAATCGGATTGACGTCGCTCTTGGCACCGGCTTTCTGCCACTTAATCTTTAATTGAGTAATCTTTGTTTCCAATTCAGCCTGCGACATATCCACAGACCACGTCGCATACCCGCTTTGCACTAAGCCATTTAAGTTGATGTTATCGGCAGAAATAAAGAGGTCTTCGCCAGCGATAATTCCTTCGCTATCCGGGGCTAAAGCCTTTGAGCCAGTGTTGTATGAGGTTTCACTGCCATTCTTAATATGGTCAACGGCATCTTTCCATAGCGTCTCGATTCCTCCTGCGACATTTTTTATCCCCGAGGTATAAGACTGCACCACAGAGCGTGTTGCAGAAAGACTCAGCGATGTCGCAGCCGCTAGGCGCGAACCCGAACCACCTCCGACAAAAATATCACCGACAGCACTCATTGCAAGAGACCCGGCATCGTTGGCGACGACACCTTTTACCGTAATGGTGTTATCGGGTGTAATTTCCTTGATAAGAGTCGTACCATCACTCTTTGTCGCGGTCATCTTCACTTTTCCACCCGAATATTTCGAGGTGATTTTTACCGTGGGGTCTCCCGCCGTTGTCTTTGATACAACAGATCCAGTGAATTGATCGGGTTTACCAGATACGACTAAGCCATTGAGCGTGAGATTGCCGCCTTTTTCAAGAATGCGAACGTTCTCAACGGTAAGAGCCAAATTCGTTTGATTGTCAATCGTGATGGTTTCAGCAGCGTTTGCGGCAATTGCGCCAGCGCCTGTCACGGAATCAGCTCGAAGGTTCACGTCACCGCCGGCGACCGCAATATCACTAACCTTAACAAAGCCGCGATAGTCATTGTCTACTAGAGAAAGGATTGTTCCGTCCTCTTTAAAGACGGCTAGGCCTTGGTCAATCATCCTCTGACGTAAAAGCTCTGCTTCCTTTCTATAAGAAATAACAGCGGTTTGATTGCCATCGCCTTCTCTGAAGTCTGCAATAAGACTCAAAAGTGTCTCATAGCGTTCTTTATAAAGATTGGCGACGCTTTCAGAACCAGAGGACACTGTCGCTTCAATCCCGTCTGTTGTTACAGAAGGAGACGTGACTGTTTCGCCTTCGATGGTGTAATCGGCTTGGCCTGGATCGACTAAGCCTTGAATCGTGATAATCGACTTGGTTTGCGTTCCTGCTGTAAGTTTTCCATTTAGCACAATGGAATTCACTGGGTTAAAGGTTCCGACACTCTTTTTCCCTTCAGCACTTGATGCAATACGAACAACATTTGCAGCATCCTTACTCGATAAGAGTTCCCAGTAGCGGGAAATCTCGCTTAAGCTCCAAGAGCCAATATCGGCTGTGGCATCAATGCTTCGCACAGCAAGCACATCACCCGATAGCGTTAATCGATTTATGACATTAAACGAGTCATTTAATTCGTTATCTGTTCCACCAATCGAATGCGCATAAGCGTGCGTGTAAGCCGTGAAGTTAAAGTCTTCTTCGTCGCCCATCATGTCGCGACCCGCGTAAAGATTGACTTTACCTGCGCCTGTAATCTTCGAATTGGCCTCTGTTGTCACTTCATTGGTTTGCGTCACGCTATTGACAGACTTCGCGCCAGCACCACCGAAAACGGCGCCCTGCAAATCGCCGATGGCTTCAATGACGCGCGTTGCCGAAGTTGAAGCCGAAACGGTGAGTTCGCTATCGGAATCAAGATTCGTAAGTTTGGCGCCACTCTTAAGATTGATAAGTGTGTTTTCATTAATTGTGTTGTCGTTATAGGCCGTAACGCCTGCGGCGACGCCTGCCGTGCGCGCTCTGACACGTAGCGAACTATTCTCGATTGTTTGTGAAGCGATATCTAAGTCGTTTTTCGCTGTAATCGAGGTGTTCTCAGAAATCGTGACGATGGTATTGCGGCTTAAGGTATTCTCGAGCGTTCCGTTTGCGCCGTTAATGGCACCATAAACAGCGTTATCGACAGCGTAGGTATTCCCCTCAATGGCACCCAAATCGATGTTGGTCACAACGGACGCATAAAAAGACGAATCGCTACTCCAATCCCCAGTGATTGTGAGCGTATTAGCGCCATTCATTGAATTTTCAAGTTGCGCAGACGACCCGCCAATCACAACACCTTTGGTGTTATCAGCGAGGAAATCTAATTTATGCGTACTCGCGCTTGAAATTAAGATACCCGCTGTAGCGTTCCACGAGCCAGAAAGGTTCGAGGTAATCGAAGACGTATCCTTGTGATCGACGTGCGCGGCCTTCGCACTCATATCGATAACGCTTCCGCCTGCGCTATAAGCCTTCAACGTCCCTTCTTCGATATTACTAGTAACAAGGTAAAAGAGAGCTACGTCGTTACCTGACCCGTGCGAGGTAATCGTGTTCGTAAGTTTCGCAGCGTGATTAATGTTGGCGTAACTTGCGCCCTCAGCAACAACGCCACCCGTACCTAAGTCACTATAGACGTCGTAGTAAGCAAAGCCGTATTCACTTAAGACAAGAGAGGAAGTGCTGCCAAAAAGGTTATCTTCGACAGTGAGGTTTGTCTTCGTGGTGTTTTCTGCAACGGCGTTATTTCCGACAAATCCACCAACGATGGAACAGCCATACGAATAAACCTGCGAAGTAAGAAAGAGCGCATCCGATTTTATGAGGTTGTTATCGGTGTCGTAACTGACGGTTCCTGTGGAAGCATTTAATTCGACAACTTCCGAATTCAGCTTACTCGAAGTGACCGTAAGAGAAGTTTCTCCCGAGGCTTTTGTCGTTGCCTTTAATACGCCAATTGTGATTGCAGAGAGATAGCCCTGATACGATTTTGTATAGAGGTCAGCCTTATTGATAGCTAAAACTTCAAGCGTTTTTCCTGAAGTCGTCAATCCCGTAATCGAAACCTTGGCTCCCCCCGTATCGTTAACGGTTGCGAGAGCCCCTGTGCCATTTAAGGCACCGCCAATACCGGCCTTAACTTCGGATTTACGCTCTGTGGCACGAACCGCTTCAATCGCGGTAACTCCCGCCATAGTCGTGTCATTACTGATGTTAATTGCAACAGAGCTCTTATCATCGGTATTGGCGACAATACCAGCGCCACTAACACCAGAAACGTTGATGCCAAACGAATAGCCTTCAGTCTTTGAGTTATCCTCAGAACTCACACGAATATCGCCACCAGTCCCAACGTTAAGCTTTGCCGCATTTAAAACGACGTTTGATCCGCCCTGGATATCAATATCGACATAAGAAGCTGCCGCAGAGAGGCCAGCAGCAATCGCTTGGATACTATTTAATTCAGACTTTCCGCCAATTTCGGTTCCGATAATTGCTTTTGAATTGGACGTGAGAGTGGAACCCGTCACTTCGGTTGTGAGATTGCGCTTTTCTCGTAGTGTGGCTACAGAACCCGCAAAAATGCCTGCGGCCAAGCCGCCATCGCCAACCGTAATCTTCTTATGAGCCCATGAAGCTGTATCTTCTTCGGCGGCAATCTTGACTGCATCAAGCGCATTCGTTCCCGTTGCAGTAATCGTGCTCCCTGTGACCTTGACATGTGTGCCGCCAGTTTGGTCTGCGGCTGCAGCTGACTTCGCAGCCGCTTTAAGCATCTCGGTTTTTTCAGCCTCTGTCAGTGTGTTTTGCGTTCCTGCAATAACTTTCGAGAAAATTCCAGGAGAATCCGAGGTGCTCGATCCCGCGTAAGTTTGCGTGTAATTCTTAACTTGCGTTTCTAACTCAGTTAGATTTGTGTCAGCTGTGGCAAATGGGTCGCCTCCAGAGCCCACAACAGTGGCAAGAACATTGGCACCCAATGTACCAAGGGAGAGTGAAGCAAAGACGTTTGTCGCATCGATATCGCGATTTTGGGCGGCGGTAATCGCAACACTATTGCCTTTAATCGTTGAGGCATCGACGGTTGTTTGCGAAGTCGCTAGGAAGCGATTGACAGCAACAAGGGCTCCCGCACTACCAAAGAGTGCACCAGTGGCTGTTACACCAACGAGATCAAAGACGTCTTCGCCGTCACTTGTGATGGCAATCGTTGGAGTGGCTTCTGAGGTTTCGCTTAAAGTCTTGCCGACAATCTTTGCTCCCGCGACTTTCGTTTCCGAAGTACCTTCGACTGTATTCACAAGTACTGTTGCCGACATGCCTCCGTATAGGCCGCCCGATCCTGCAATATCAATCCCTGAGTTTTCTGTACGACGTAATGAAGAAATCGTAACCGAGTCAACGGCTGCAATTTGCGTGTTGCCAATGTCAGTCTTAATGGCATTGTCGCTATAGTTCACAATCACGTTGACGTTACCCGCGCCAAGGCCTGCACCGTTAGCAGAAATCGCCAAAGCGTTTAGTCGTCCGAGATAATCGGATGCGATATTGACAGTTTTACCCGTTATTGCGGTTTGATTCGTTTTGGAGAGCTCAGTTGAGACTTTGGAAAGTTCACGCGTGACGTTCACTAAGACGCCGCCACCTCCCGTACCAGAACCCGACCCTGCAATTGCTAAGGAAGAAACGCCTTCTTTGGCTTCAGCGTTTGCCTTAACTTCTCCTGAACTTGATGTGAGCGTGCCGCCATCGATTGATGTTGCTGTCTCATGATCGGTTGTTGCAACATTAATCGCCAATTCGCCTGCGCCCGTACCCGCAAAGGCCGCCACAGTCAAAATATTATCGACGTTAACGTAGTTTCCCGAATCGATGGTGAGGTCCTTCACGGCCTCAAGCGTTGAAGCGCTCACAATTGTCTTTGTTGTACCCCCGTGATAGGTCACGGTGGCGCTTCCAGTGCCAGAGCCCGTACCGGCTCCCGCGCCATTAATCACAAAGGATTTGAATGTCGCCGAGCTTGTGGCGTCAATGTAGATGCCTTCAACCGTGGTTTCTTCGCGGTCGTCTTCTAGGCTAGCCACTGTGGAGATGTCATTGACAATTTTCTTGTTAATTTTGTCGCTTGCGACGGCCCCTTTAACCTTAACTGAGCCACTAGAAGAGGCCATTTGTTTTACTTCGCTTGATGTGACTTCAGTCTTAGTGTCACCAAAGCGATTATTTACGAGGATCGAAAGGCCACCAGCTGCCGTATTGGCTCCAGAGATCTGGCCCACATAAGAACCGATGACATCATCGCTTTGCGCATGAATAATGGCCGGTCCTTCAACATCGACTTTGACGTTTTCGAGTTTCGTCTTCGTGTTATCGGTAAGCTTATTGACGGCAACAGAACCCGTTAAAGCAAAGGATTGGGCCCCTGACCCACCGATTGCAACGTTTTCGATATCGTCAGCCGTTTTGGCTTTAACTTCGAGAGAACCTGTCTTAATGCGAGAAGCGTTTGTCGCATCGGCCGTAAGAGTGGCCTCTGTCGTTGTTGTGATGCGGTTGACGGCAACGCCAATGCCAATCCCTGCGGAGTCACCATAAGCTCCAGCAATCCCTAAGTTATAGACGCCCGAGGTTTCTGTGGCTTCAATCACTAAGCCCGCAAGAATAGCATCTGTGTTATCGGTAATTTCTGAGCCGTCCGTGCTCGATAGCATCACCGTTTTGAGGTTTTTGACTGTAGCAATCGTATCGCGCTTAACTTCACCGACGCCTGCCGCTCCCGCAAATCCAATCGCTCCTTGAGTAGACACTCCAGCGGCTAAAACTAGCGTATGAACCTTATCTTTCGCAGTCGAACTAATAGTTAGGCTTCCTGCTCCTTTTCCCTTTGTTCTCTTTGCTGTTAGGTCTGTAACGTCAACTTTGGTGCCAACGCTACCGTCGCGGCCAGAAATCGAATAAGCCACGGCTCCAGACAATCCTGCTGTCTCAGCTCCGAAGGCAACGGCTCCTGCAAGAGTCCAAAGTTGGCTTTCATCTTCGGCAGTAATAGCGGCTGTCGTAAAATCTTTGAGTGTGGCGTTGCTGACGGTAATAAGCGACTCGTTTTTAACGCGATTAACGGTCACTGATCCCGCAAATCCCAATTCCTGCGTAGCAGACACATCCACAGAAACGCCCCAAGCGTTGGCTTTATTCAGTGTCTTTGCCGCGAGTGTCGCCGCTTCAATCGTCGTCCCTTCAGTAATCGAGATTTCCGCGCGATTATTGGTATTCATCACAACGAGAGCGGCACCAGCAGCCGACCCGTTACCGCCCAAACTTAAATTCACGCCACCTGCGACGTTAACTGTTGTCGCTTTATCGGCCGATTCAATGGCAACCGTATCGGATGTGAGTGTTGAATTCGAAACATTGGAAACTGACTTCTGATCGACATTAGAAACAATCACTGACCCAGCTAAGGCGTAGTGAGCGTCATTTCCTGAAGGCGATGCAGCAACACCTGTTGCAACCGCAACGCTTGTCGCATTGCTTTCGGCGCGCTGTGTGTAGGCCCCCGCCGCTGACCCAACAGCCTCTTTAATTTTGCTAGAAGTAACTTTTGTCGTGAAATTATTGTCGATGTTGTTAACAGCAATCGCTGCGCCGCCTGCGCCTTTTTTGACGCTCACGGCAGTAGAAACAACAACGGTTGTTTGGTGTAGACCGGTTTTCTTTCCAAGCTCGGAAAGCTTTTGACCGTCTGCACTTACCTGTTCTCGATCTGTCTTAAGGATGACACCGTTATAAAAACTTGAGTTATCGAGTTCCGTACTTAAATCATCGCGGTCAGAAGCCTTAGATTCGGGCTCCCAGCTCGAGAGAGCTTTATAGGTTGTGGCATCCGCATCTGTGATTCCGCTAGCGACAATCTGCGTAGTCGCGCCGTCGCTTAAAGTGATTGTGGAATCACTCACTTCGGCATTGACGGTATTAATAAAGTTTGTCGCAGCCGCCGCTCCCGTAAAGGAAGTCGAAGAGTCTCCCGTTGTGACATTGGCCCCGATAGCCGTTGTCACTTGAGTGACGCTTGTTAGAGCTTTGACGTTAAATTGATTGGCATTAACGAGAGTTACGCTCTTAGCAGCGCTTGCGACGATATTTTCAATTTCTGAATAGGCGACGATAAACCCTAGAGAGCGTGCTGAACTTTCTCCCGATTGAATCGAGACGCCAAAGCCTGTGCCACCTGTTACTTGCGTTTCGCCATTAAAAGCGGCCTCATCCCAGGCAAGAGTTTTTGTGCCGCCACTATTTTGCGTGACAGAACTCACATCGGCCTTAACCGTATTTGTTAAGAGGTTAACGCTCACACTCGCATCAAAGGAGTACTGGTTACCAGCCTCTTCCGAAGAGCTCACCGCAATGCCCATTGATAAACCTTCGGCAACAATCGTTCCGCAGTTAACAGCACGAATCGCAACAGACTCAACATTGGTATCAAGCGTAAGTCCCTTGCTAATCGTCACGACATTCGTGAGAGTTCCACTGTTGACAGCAATGGCGCCTCCAGCTCCAGCCGAGGACGAGGTTTGCGCGTTATTCGCATTAACATAACTAATTGCAGCGCCCCCTGCCCAAGCACCAATCCACTTATCGGTCACCGCTTCAACATTAAGTTTCGGGCTCTTTATGGTTAGGCTATCGGCAGCGACGGTGACTTTGTTCTCAAGATCGACTGTGTTCCAACCAACGCTTGCGGCTAAACCAATCTGAAAGCGTCTTGCTTGGTTTCCACCCATGGGGTCAATATTTTGGTTGGCATCGGCTGCGGCATTTCCATCCGCGTCGACCATGTTCTGTGCGGGATTGTCCCCAGGGTTGGCGATATCTTGCGGATCGCCGTTATCGATGTTTTCGTTACCTTCGGCGTTTTGCCTTAGGATTTTCTTAACACCCTTACGGATGGCTTTTCCCGCGCTATTACCCCAGTTTTGCGCTTTATCCTGCAAGTTATCGAGCGTATTGTTGATCGCCGTGCTTGCGCTTTCTGTTTTTTGTCCAACCCAATCAGCAAAACGCTTCAGGACATTGGGATTCTCGTCGTTTTCCTCTTCTGGTTCGTCGCCCGTACCCGAGGTTGTGATATCACCCGAAACACCAATGGCATTCACTGTCGTATCTTCGTGAGCCGCAATGCTCACACCGTCGCCATCGGCCTTTGTCGCTTCAAGTAGACCTTTGAGATTAAACTGACTCGTCTCTCCTTCTAACAGCACATCGTTATCTTCGATGGCTAAGTTATTTTTTAAGTCAATGAGATTAATCGCAACCGAGGCTCCGACATTTTTCGAAGGCGTATCGCCCGAACCCACACTTAACGTACCGACGATGGCTTGATTGTTGTCTTTGCGATTGGCCTGAAGGGTGACGCTTCCTGCGCTCACTGTTGTCTCATCATCGATACTGAGGCGATTTACGCCTGTGGACATCGCGGCGGCAGCGTTAGCTGTAATTCCGAAGTTACCTTCAGAAACGTCGCCACTTGCAGCAAGTGCGATGTTTTCGATTCTGTCGCTTGCGGCAACTTTCACAGCTCCAATGCCCGTTAGGTCCTTGAGCTCAGCACCCTCACGAATCGTGACCGTGTTGTTGGTCTTAAGAGACTGGATAAGAACGCTTGCCCCGAAAGAATTCCCTTTCGTGATTGTCGGCAAAGCAACCCCTAAAAATGAGGCCATATGCCCACTCATTGCTACGGACTCATTGATGCTTGTGCCAATAACAGTGAGCTCCCCTTTTGTTGCAGAGCCTGCTGTACCGACAGTAAGTTTCGCGCCCTTACCAATCGATAAATTCGAAGACGTGGTGTTAATGACGACGCCTAAAGCACCGCCGAAGGCTAATTTACCGTTATCAGATGCCCCTGAAGCTGTGACATAGCTATTGACATAGCTATCCAATTGGATAAATTGACAAGCATTGATAACTAAACCGTAAACATCCCCAAGCGTGCCAATCACTGTGGTTGCGTTACTAAAAGTCGTTGTAAGGGCATCGACCAAACCACCCGTGTATTTAATGAGCGTTTCGTAATCTTGGCTTTTGACATCAATAGCGTCGACTGCATCTTGTACTTGTGACCAGTCTGTGCCACCTTGAGCGGTATAAATTTTCTTTAAAAGTTCGACCTTCGCTAAGAGGTCTTCAATCATCGCCTTAACGCGGTAATAACTAATCTCAGCCGTGTTATTAATCGTTAAGGTTCCTGCAGTTGATTGAATTACCGCATTGTCGCCAATCGTTAAATTGGAGGTAACGGTGTCATCGTCTTTTGGAACAGAGATCAATAAGCCGATTGATCCTGCAACTTTAACTTCGCCTTCTTGAGCGTCACCACCGGGTTTCACACCATCGCTTTGCGCATAAACCGTGTAGTGATGATCGAGTTTTTTTGAAAGAGACTCAATGGCTACGTTACCCGCCGCCTTCAGTGTTACCGACGGAGCAATCGTTACAGTGGAAGACTGTGTTCCTGAAATGACGCCTACGGTGCCACCGACGCGAAACTCTTTTGCCGTAAAGTTGTTATTGATTCCGTGGGCAGCCTGTCCCATTAAGCCCGCGACAAGGTTCTCGGAAAAGCCTTGAACAATATTTCCAATTTTTAGTTTGATGCCGCCAAGAAAGCCTGAACGCGTCTGCGCATACATGCTCTC
>CAVEMY010000037.1:0-3192 GCA_963617005.1 Parabacteroides distasonis
CGACCCACGGATTAACAGTCCGTTGCTCTACCGACTGAGCTATCGGGGAATGCAGAAAGCGCAACTATATACACAATCGCGGCAATTGGCAAGAGCCGAAATGAATCGAAATTAGCGCCTATTTTGTCAGTGTTTTTTCTGCAAATCTTTAAAAAAGGCGCAGGAAATTCCTAGGGGCGATTGCGCCTCAATCTACGTAGGACGTGTGTTTTTTCCTTTTCTTTGGTGCCTGCTTTTTACCGGAAAGCGCATTTAAGAGCTTTCGTTGCAAGGGCAATGTCCTTTTGTCCGCAGATCGCGGAAACAACAGCAATGCCTGCCGCAGGAGTCTCTCGCAAAAGGCGTGCTTCACTGAGTCCAATTCCGCCGATAGCCACTGTTGGAACGCAAGAGGCTTTTGCGATGCGAGAAAACTCGTCAAGCCCCATGGCAGGAGCAGCATCCTTTTTTGTGGCCGTTTTCCAAACAGGGCCCGCGCCAATGTAGTCGATAAGACTGTAATCAACGCAAGTTAATTGACTCTCCTTTGTAATCGAAAGGCCAATTGCAACATCGTTACCTAAAAGCGCTCGTGCCTCTTTGGGGTTTATGTCGCTTTGCCCGACGTGTAGCCCTGCGGCACCGATAGCTTTGGCGGCTACGGCATCGTTATTGACAATAAGCGCTGCGCCAAGGGGATCTAAAACGGCTTTTAGTTTTTTCCCGCAACAAATGAGTTGTTCGGTGTCCCACCCTGGGGCCCTTAACTGAATAACAGTGGCTCCGGATTTCGCGGCAATTTCTGCTGTACGAATCATCCCGTCTTCGCCCTTGCAGAGCACGGGGTCTAAAACGAGGTATAGCGAGAGATTAAGTTGGGGACGAGCCATTTACTGAATTCCCGAACTAATCGTTTCAATCGCATCCAAATAGGCAATGCGATAGCTCGCATAAGGTTGCCCTTTGGCTTTTTCCGCCGCTCGCTTACAAAGTGCACAGGCGCTTGCCACAGCAACTAAGGGATCTGGGGCATTGGCAACATAAGCGGCGCAAAGAGCGGAAAGCGCACATCCCGTTCCCACGATGCGTGAGGCTCCACTGTCGCCTCCTGTGACAGAGAGTGTTTCTGTGCCATCTGTGATGAAGTCGACTTCTCCTGTGACAGCAACAATCGCCCCTGTGTTTTTCGCAAGACGTGTGGCGGCTTCGAGTGCCGCGTGACTACCTAAGACGCTGTCGACTCCCTTGCTTGTTTTTTCTCCACCGCTTATCGCGAGGATTTCAGAGGGGTTCGCACGAATAACTGTTGGAGATTCCAATAGGAGTTTGGCAATCATCGCATCGCGCCAAACTGTAATGCCTGCGGCAACGGGATCTAATACCCAGGGGCGTTTGGCGTACCCTGCGGCTCTTACTGAAAGCGCCATTGCGGCAAAGTCCATGCTTGTTAGTGTCCCGACATTGACTAAAAGAGCCGAGGCAACACGAGCAAAGTCAGGCGCTTCTTCTTTAGCCGGAATCATCGCGGGGCTCGCTCCTGCTGCAGCAAGAAGGTCCGCTGTGAAGGCAGAGGCCACAATGTTTGTTAAACAGTGAACCAAGGGTGAGGCGTTTCTTACGCGCGAAAATTCATTTTCAGCGCACTTTTGATCGAGTTCTTTGATTGTCATAGCAGGCGAGATAATCCTTAAAAAAAAGAAATTTGCGCGGATTATGGAACCTCGTTGACGAAAAAACAACAGGAAAAACAAGTCATTTCATTTTAAAAAGCGCGTCACTCTCCATCTTCGTGGTTAAAATGAGGCCCGAAATCCTGAAAGAAGTCGCAATTTGCTCTTCTTTTAGGGTAATTTTTTCATCACACAATACGGATTTATGGCAAAAGAAGACCTAATCGAAATGGCAGGCGAAGTGCTTGAAGTGCTTCCCGATGCGCGTTATCGCGTGAAACTTGAAAACGGGCATGAGCTCATCGCCTACACAAACGGCAAGATGCGTAAGCATCACATTCGCATTTTGGCTGGAGACAAGGTCTCCTTGGAACTCTCGCCTTACGACTTAACCAAGGGTCGTATTACGTTCCGTCACATCGACGGTCGCGCGCCAGCAGCTCCCGCTCCTGCGCGTCGTCACTAAGATAAGTTAGAGTAGCTTTTTAGGCTATTTACTTTTCAGTGAGGTTTTTCTATGGTCGAGGATGGTGATTTTTTCTTTTCCGAGACTAAAGAACCTTGGGAAGAGCCAGTACTAAGCGTATCGGCTCTTCTGACTCGTCTACAAAATACGCTCACAGCCGATTTCTCCGAAGTTCACGTTCTCGGGGAAGTGCACTCGTTTCACCCGGCAAGTTCAGGCCACTGGTACATCGATTTAAAAGACGAAAAGAAAGAAGCACTGATTCAGCTTTGTTTTTTTCGTTATGCAAGGCGCGCCAATAGTTATGAGCCTAAAGTCGGTGACTTAGTTGAGGTGCGCGGCAAACTTCAACTCTATGAGCCGCAAGGGAAACTCTCTTTAATTGTTTCATCCTTGGAGCCCGCTGGCGAAGGGCTTCTCTATGCCAAATTTATGGCATTAAAAGCTAGGCTTGAAGCCGACGGGTTTTTCGATCCTTCTCGAAAAAAACCGATTCCGCCGTACCCGAAACGTGTGGGTGTTATCACAAGTGAGACGGGAGCGGCTTTGCGTGATGTTGTAAAAACAATTTCGCTACACGCCCCTAATATTTCTCTAACACTTTACCCCGTGACGGTTCAGGGCGAGGGCGCAGAAAAAGAGATTATCCAAGCTCTCAAAGTCGCAGACGACCTTCACGAGGTCGATTGCCTTTTGCTTGTTCGGGGAGGTGGGTCGCTATCGGATTTGTGGACCTTTAATAGTGAAGAGTTGGCTTACGCCATCTCTCGCACGAAGTTGCCGATTATTAGTGGTGTTGGTCACGAAACCGATACGACGATTGCCGATTTTGTCGCGGACTTAAGAGCGGCCACTCCAACGGCAGCAGCGATGGCTGTCGCTTCAGGTTGGGAAAAGGGCGCTCTGACGTTTGAAGGCCTCTTAAGGCGCCTTAGCTCTTCAAAAGAGGCCAAACTTCGTGAGTTGCAATCGAATTTACGTGTGTGCGATCAACCCAAGCGCCTTATGAAACAACTCTTGGCGCACTTCAAAGATGAGCACGAGAGAGTCCACCAGAAGTTATTAAGAGCCACAGAC
>CAVEMY010000037.1:3859-13929 GCA_963617005.1 Parabacteroides distasonis
CGCTTTGGCAAGACGCTGCTGGTCTCGGTCTTTGAGTCTTTGTTCAAATATGGTTTGCGAGACTTCAAGGGTCTAGATATTGAACATCTGTGGAAAGACACGAAAAGCTATAAGGTAGTTAGACTCGATTTTTCTGAAGTTAAGCCAACCCTAGGTTTTCAGCGCTTTCAAAAAGATCTCTCGGACCGTTTAGTCGGCAATTTTTCATCCGTTGGTTTCAAACTCAATAACTCAGGTAGTTCCGTCTTCAGTCAGCTCTCAGACTGGCTTAAAACCGTTGCTGAGAATTCTTTGGTCATTCTGATTGACGAATATGACGCCCCTTTGACCGCCTGCTTAAACAATCAAGGTTTATTTGAGATGGTCAGGGCAGAGCTTTCGAACTTTTACTCTGTCATCAAATCTAATGATGCTGCTATCCGGTTTTTCTTCATGACCGGCATCACGAAGTTCAACAAAACGAGCATTTTTTCTGAGTTGAACAACTTTTCGGATTTGACGCTGCATCCCAAATACGGAACGTTGTTAGGTTACACACACGAAGAAGTTGAGAAGTATTTTGACGGTTACCTTAATCGGGCCGCTGAAGTTCTTGGTATTGATCGCTCGAAGCTCTTAGCCGATTTGACTGAACACTATGATGGATTCTGTTTTGATAGACGGGCTTCAGTTCGTGTTTTCGTGCCATGGTCCTTGTTGAAATTTTTCGATTCTCCTGAAGAGGGGTACTTAGATTATTGGTTTGAAAGTGGCGGTAAGCCCTCAGCTTTGACCCAATATCTGAAAACACATTCTTTAAGAAATCCTGAGGAATACGCTCAGGAAAAATCCATTTCACTCAGCAATCTGTCTGGCTCGTCGGATACCGAAAATCTCTCGGACGTTGGGCTTTTAACGCAAGCCGGCTATCTGACAATCAAATCGATTGAATACGGCGATACTGTTTTTGTCGACTACCCCAATGCTGAAGTTAGGCGCGCTATGGCTCAGCTCTACACAGAGCAGTTATTGAGCGGGAAAAGTGCGGGGCAGGTCGGTGCTGGACCAATTGTTCGGGTTCTGTCAACTGAAGGAGCAGAAGCGCTCTATCACATTCTCAACCGATTGTTTGCTTCTATTGATTACCAACAGTACCCAATCAAAAATGAGCATTCGGTACGTGCGTTTACTCAAGTCTATATGGCTGGAGCCGGTCTTGAACCCAAGATCGAAGTCCATAACCATAAAGGACGCAGTGATTTAGAGGTTGCTATCGCAAACCGTCACTGGGTGCTCGAGTTTAAATTTTGCCGAGAAGGCGAAGAGGCTTGCAAACTACTTCAGGAAGCTCTCGAACAAATCAAAACTCAGCACTATGGCGAACAGTCTGAGACAGAGGAACTGATTCGTGTAGCGCTCGTTTTCTCTGAAAAAGAACGTCAATTCGTCAAATGGAAGGCTCTCTAAGGCGCTTTTTCTGAGCTTTTCATCGCTTGGAAAAATCTGCCAACGCGCTCTGGTGACATCCTCGGCCAATGTCAAGCAAATTTCTCAGAAAAAATAGTTTGCAAATTTTTTCAAGAGGTTTTAAATTTCCCCCCTTCTTTTTTCCCTGTGTTCCTATATGATGAGGTTATACGGGGGAAATCTCGCTTAAATTGTCTTTAAACGAGATTTCGGAATCGCAACATCCAGGTACATAAGGAGAATGCCCATGCCAGAGTTCGTTTTGCCGACGCTTGATTTTTCGCTTGATAGCCTCGCCCCAGCGATGAGTAAGGAAACTCTCGAATATCACTACGGTAAACACCATCAAGCCTACCTCAGCAATCTGAATGCTCTTATTAAGGGCAGCATCTTCGAAGGAAAATCACTTAAAGAAATCGTAAAAACGGCCCAAGGGACGATTTTTGATAATGCGGCTCAAGCGTTCAATCATTCGTTTTTCTGGAAGAGCCTCAAAGCCAATGGTGGCGGAGAGCCTGATGCCAAATTGATGGCTGCAATCTGCGCTCGTTGGGGTGATTTCGATACATTTAAGAGAGCCTTTACAGCAGCAGCTCTTGCTCGTATCGGAAGCGGCTGGATTTGGCTTGTTCACAAGTCCTCTGGCGCTCTTGATATCGTCACAACGTCCAATGCGGGCACGCCCTTAACAGAACATATGCGTCCGCTTCTTGTGCTTGACGTTTGGGAGCATGCTTACTACTTGGATTACCGCAATGCGCGCGCCAAGTATGTTGAAGCGTTCTTCGCAAGCTGCGTTAATTGGGATTTCGCAAACCGTCGTTTCAATGGCGAAACAAGTGGTTGCGATTGCTATCCGCAATAAAAAATCCTTTTGTTTTAACGCGTTTGCGTTAAGGAACTAATTGTTTTAGGCAAACTTCGTGTTTGCCTAAGCCATTTGTCGTATTCCTAGGTTAAAATTATTGGTTGCAGTATTAGAGACCTAAGTTAAGTAGCAGAAAAACTCACAACTTGGGTTCATGAAAAAAATAAGAAAGATTTGTTTTGTTCTTACTCTCTGGAGAGTTGAAAAATGACTATTAAGGTTGGTATTAACGGTTTCGGCCGTATTGGCCGTTTTGTGTTCCGTGCCTCTGTTGCTCGCCCTGAGCTCGGCATTGAAGTTGTTGGCATCAACGATTTGTTGCCGCCCGATTACATGGCCTACATGCTCAAGTACGACACAATGCATGGCGCTTTCAATGGCACAGTTGAAGTTGTTGACGGCCATCTCGTTGTCAACGGCAAGACCATTCGCATCACAGCCGAACGCGATCCGGCTCTCTTAAAGTGGGGCGACATTGGTGTTGACTATGTTGTTGAATCCACAGGTTTCTTCCTCAAAGACGAACTCGCCCGTAAGCACATCGAAGCGGGTGCTCGCCGCGTCGTGATGTCTGCTCCTTCCAAGGACGCCACACCGATGTTCGTCGTTGGTGTTAACGATAAGACATACGCTGGTCAGGACATCGTTTCTAACGCTTCCTGCACAACAAACTGCTTGGCTCCTCTCGCGAAGGTTGTTAACGATGCCTTCGGTATCGAACAGGGCTTGATGACAACAGTTCACTCCACAACCGCTACACAGCGTACGGTTGATGGCCCGAGCTTGAAGGATTGGCGCGGTGGCCGTTCTGCTTCTCAGAACATCATCCCGTCTTCTACGGGTGCCGCGAAGGCCGTTGGTAAGGTCATTCCGTCCTTGAATGGTAAGTTAACGGGTATGAGCTTCCGCGTTCCGACAGCTGACGTCTCCGTTGTGGACTTGACCTGCACACTCGTGAAGTCTGCCTCCTACGCTGATATCTGCGAAGTCATCAAGGAAGCCGTTGCTGGCCCGATGAAGGGTGTTATGGATTACACAGCTGATGCCGTTGTTTCCTCTGACTTCCTCGGCAACACACACACCTCCATCTTCGATGAGAAGGCTGGTATTGCTTTGACAGATCACTTCGTGAAGCTCGTGAGCTGGTACGATAACGAAATCGGCTACTCCAACAAGGTTCTCGAACTCATCTGCTCGATGGAGAAGTCCGGCAAGTAATGCCGCGGCCTCAAGATTCGTAGAATTCTGAAGTTTCGAAAGGGGCGCTTTGCAGTGCCCCTTTTTTAGACTCTGATACTAACTTAAGAGCGAGCGATGGCTATGAAAAAACTCCTTTTCCTTACCCTTTTGGCTGCAGCGGCGATTCCTGCTATGGCAGAAGAGGTCTATTTCGAATATAACGGGAAATATTACCCAGCAACATTGCTCGATAACTCGTACGCGAAGGCGCTTATAAAGCGCGCGCCTCTCACAATGAGTTTTGAAGACCTAGGGAAAAGCGAGAGAATTTCTTATTTGAAGTATCCGCTTCCTTTAACGCGCGAGAAGTTCGATTACACGCCGAAAAAGGGCGATATCGCGTATTGGGCACCAAGAAGAAACTTGACAGTCTTTTTAACGGAACCGACCTACAAAGCGCAATTGGTTCCGATTGGCCACGTTTCTGAGGAAACCCTAGAGATGATTCGCACGTCTCAAAGTTGGTTGATGACACTTGTGCGTGAAGCGAAATAATTTCGCTTTACGCAGTAAAGAATTCTTTAAGGCAAAAAGAAAGGGGACCCACCGAAAGGAGATCCCCTTAAATTTAAGGCGTAACTGACGCGTTACTTCGCAGCCGCAAGAGCAGAATCAAGATCTGTGAAGACCTTGTCGGCGCCAACCTTCTCGCGCAAATCCACGAGGTTCTGGTTGGGTTTCGCAACGAGGTAAACCGTCGCGCCCGCATCGTGCTTAATGCCGATTTCATCTTCGAAGGCATAGACCCCTGAGATGTCCGCAAAGTCGCAGTGCGTTAAATCGAGAACGTACTTATTGGCTTTCAGGGCGGAAAATTGAGCGGCCAAATCGTAGCTAGAACCAAAGTAAAAGCCACCAACGACCGTGCAGACGGCTACACCATCTTTTTCCGCTGTCTCAAGGCGCGTGCGACGATTGACTTGATAGATAAGAGTCAAGCTTGCGAGCACAACACCAACGCCGACGGCGAAGATAAGATCAACGAAGACCGTGAGTAAGAAGACGACAATCATCACGAAGATGTCGTTCTTCGGGCAGATCTTCACTTCTTTGAGCATACGGTAGTCAAGAATGTTGATACCGACAGAAATAAGAATGCCAGCTAAGACACTCAAGGGCACATAGCAAACAACGCTATAAAGGCTTACCAAAACGGCGATAAGGAACAAGGAGCTCACAACACCAGAGAGGCGTCCTGTGCCGCCAAGTTTGATGTTTGTCACTGTACGCATCGTCGCACCCGCGCCGACGTTACCGCAGACAAAGCCGCAAAGGGCGTTACCGATACCTTGGCCGATTAATTCGCGGTTGCTATCGTGCTTGGTTTTAGTCATCGAGTCAGCAACAAGAGACGTCAAAAGTGAGTCAATGCAGCCTAAGACAGCGAGCACAAAGCCATAGGTAAGAATTGTCGCAAGATGCTCCATCTCAAAGTGGGGCATATGAATGGGTGGAAGACCCGAGGGGACTTCGCCGATCATCGGAACTTTCAATCCCATGCAGTAGCTTACGGCAGTGAGAATAATCAAGGCCAAAAGCGGAGCCGGAATAATGGCGTTAATCTTCTTAGGGGTAAGATAAATGATTGCAAGGGCAATCACGCCAAGGATGGCACTGGCCCAGTTAATGTCAAGCGTGGCAAGAATAAAGATGCCATCAACAGGACCCTTGGGGTTCGGGCCACCAAGTAGCGGCGAGAGCTGCAAGAGAACAATAATCACACCGACACCGCTCATGAACCCAGAGATTACTGAGTAGGGGATGTAGCGGATAAATTTCCCAAGGCGAAGGAACCCAAAGAGAATCTGCAAAAGTCCTGCGACCATAAAGACGCAAGCAATCATTTGTAGATTGCCATTGAGCGCTACAACAACACTTGCAGTGACAACGGTCATGGGGCCCGTGGGGCCAGAAATCTGCGTTTTTGTACCACCAAAAATGGCGGCGAAGAAGCTCAAGCAAATCGCACCGTACATGCCGGCGGCCGCGCCAAGACCCGATGCGATACCGAAAGCAAGACACAACGGAAGAGCGACAACACCAGCGGTCAGACCGCCTGTGATATTGCCTTTCACATTTTGCGTGTACTCGCTGAGTTCACTTGCGATATTCATTTTTAAATCAGTCCTCAGAGTGTCGCGGAACAAACGTCCGTCTAAATAAAAAAATTTATTGTACGCCGCTATGATTTTGATAGACAATAAGTATTGGACGAAACTACGGGAAAGACGCATGTTTGGTGAGTGAAAAGCCACAATTAGAGGCTAAGAGGCTTAAACCACCCAAAACGAGCAGAACTACGAAGGGGTTCTGAGAAAAGGCTGCTGACGGCCTCTTTGTACGCGGACAAGTCTCGCGCTTTGTAGATAAGTTTGAGGTCTTTATCGGCCGCGCCATCAAATAGGTTTGCGAGCAAAAACCAATATTCCTTCATTCGCATCATCGCGTTTTTGGAACTACCCCAAAGAGAGGCGTGCTCTTCAAAAAGAGCCTCGGTAAAGGCGCGAAGTTCAGTAAGTGTCGCAGGGCTTTCGCCGCGCGCCTTACGAAAGAGAGCGGGATCTGCGACAAGGCCTCGCCCGACCATGATTTGCGAAAGCGTGGGGAAACGATTTGCAATCGTTTCGATATCTTCCTTTGTGACAATGTCGCCGTTATAACCAACAGGCATCGTTAGTGTGGGAAGCGCCTTTTCAAACGCCTCGATGCGCGCTTTGCCGCGGTAAAAATCTGTTTTGACGCGTGCGTGAACGGTAAGGCACTGAATCGGGAAAGCGTTAAAGACTTCTCTAAGAAGTTCAAACTCTTCTGGGTCGTTCCACCCTAAACGCGTTTTGACACTAATGGGAATCGGAAGATTTGCGTCAAAAATTTCCGTCAGAAACACTTCAAGCGCATTTCTCTCACGAAGAAACCCCGCGCCTTTACCCTTAGCAACGACAGTTCCCGCTGGACACCCTAGGTTAAGATTGACTTCGTCGTAACCCATATCGGCTAAGGCGCGAGCGGCCCAAATAAAGTCTTCTGACCGCCTCGTTAATAGTTGAGGAATCGCATGAATTCCCGCGTTGGCTTCAGGGGCTAACTCTCTTAGTTGTCGCTCGGTAAAACGAGGCTCGCGTGTTGGGGTAACAAAAGCGATGTAGTAGCGGTCAACACCCCCGAAAAACTGCGCATGAAGCCTTCGGAAGATTGCACTTCCTAGACTTTCCATTGGAGCAAAATCGAGTGTCGTCATCGCTAAAAAACACTATTGAGCTTTTTCTTCGTCGCTCCACTCGCTATAGGGATGCTGCGACAAAGAAACGTTGTAGTAACGGGCGTCTTCTGAGATCTCTTTTCCGACCCAAGCGGGTTTTTCAAAGGCTTCGTCTTCGCTTTGGAGTTCGATTTCAGCAACTACGAGCCCCGCGTTTTTCCCGAAGAACTCATCGACTTCCCAGACCTTTCCTTTGTAGGAAATTTTGGTGCGATTCTTTTCAACAAGTTGCTTTTGGTCGGTTAGGGCTAAAAGCTCTTTGGCATCTTTCATCGGGATTGAGTACTCGTACTCAGGGCGAACAATCCCTGTGGGGCGTCCTTTGATTGTTAGGCGAGCCTCAGGGCCTTGAATGCGAACGCGGATAACGGAGTTTTCATCCGAATGTAAATACCCTTGGCAATAAGGAATAGCTACACCCAAACTGCGCCACGCCTCACTTGTGACAAGAAACTTACGCTCAATCTCTTTTGCCATATTGCCCTCGAAACAAAAAGACGGCGGAAATGTGCTCCGCCGTCTTGAAACATTACGCATCTAAAAGCCTCGAATTTGGGAGGCTTTTAGAAATCCCTATTAGAGCTTCGGGCCGCTCTTTTCAAGAGCTGCGCACTTGGCGTTGGCTGTGAACTTCTTGAAGTTCTTCTGGAACGCAGCTGTCAGTGTGCGAGCCTTTTCATCCCACTGAGAAACTTCAGCGTAGGTGTTGCGCGGATCAAGAATCTTGGTCTCGCAACCCGGGAGTTCTGTCGGAACCTTGAGGTTGAAGTAGGGGATTGTTGTCGTTTCGGCCTTGTTGATCGAACCGTCAAGGATCGCGTCGATAATCGCGCGGGTATCCTTAATGGAGATGCGCTTGCCGGTGCCGTTCCAGCCCGTATTGACGAGGTAGACCTTGGCGCCGACCATGTTGATCTTGCGAACGAGTTCTTCAGCGTACTTCACGGGGTGCAACGAAAGGAACGCTGCGCCAAAGCAAGCAGAGAATGTCGGGGTCGGTTCGGTAATGCCGCGTTCTGTACCAGCAACCTTGGCTGTAAAGCCAGAGAGGAAGTAGTACTGAGCCTGGTCATTGTCGAGGATCGAAACCGGGGGCAACACACCGTAGGCATCGGCTGTAAGGAAGATCACTTGCTTGGCATGTGGTCCCTTGCTGACGGGCTTGACGATGTTGTTGATGTGATAAATCGGGTAAGAAACACGTGTGTTTTCCGTGGCGCTACGGTCATGGAAATCAGGCGTGCCGTCTTCCTTAACAATCACGTTCTCGAGCAACGCATCGCGACGGATGGCGTTGTAGATGTCGGCTTCGGCATCCTTATTGAGGTCGATTACCTTCGCGTAGCAGCCGCCTTCGTAGTTAAAGACGCCTTCATCGTCCCAGCCGTGTTCATCGTCACCGATGAGCAAGCGCTTCGGATCGGCCGAAAGCGTTGTCTTACCCGTGCCAGAGAGGCCGAAGAAGATAGCGGTGTTCTGGCCGTTCTTATCGGTGTTGGCAGAGCAGTGCATCGAAGCGATACCACGGAGCGGGTTAAAGTAGTTCATGATTGAGAACATGCCCTTCTTCATTTCGCCGCCGTACCAGGTGTTCAAAATCACCTGTTCGTTTGTCGCGAGGTTGAAGACAACAGCGGTTTCGCTATTGAGGCCAAGTTCCTTGTAGTTTGTCACCTTCGCCTTGGAAGCGGTGTAGACGACGAAGTCGGGCTTGCCGAAGTTGGCGAGTTCTTCTTCTGTCGGGCGGATGAACATGTTGCGGACGAAGTGAGCCTGCCAAGCAACTGTCATAATGAAGCGCACCTTAAGGCGTGTGGCTTCATTGGCGCCGCAGAAAGCGTCGACAACGAAGAGGCGCTTGTTGGAGAGTTCCTTCACAGCGAGATCTTTAACGGCATTCCATGTGGCTTCTGTCACAGGCTTGTTGTCGTTCTTGTATTCGTCGCTTGTCCACCAAACTGTATCCTTGGAGGCATCGTTCTTGACGAAGAACTTATCTTTCGGGGAACGGCCTGTGTAAACACCAGTCATCACGTTGACGGCGCCAAGGTTTGTGACCTTGCCGACTTCATAGCCCTCGAGACCGGGCTTTGTTTCTTCGGCAAAGAGTGTGGCGTAATCAGGGTTGTAGAGGATTTCCGTTGTACCGGTAATCCCATATTGGGTCAGGTCAATTTTTGTCATATTTTTTTATAAATTAAAGTAGTAGTAAGAATTAAATCCCGGCTACGTTTGGCGGCAATAAAACACCTAGCCGCTTTCCCGGGGCTCCATTAAGAAACCAACGCATTTTAATGCGAAAGAGGGAATTTGTTTTAGAGAAAGTAGAAAAAAACCGTAAAAAAAATCTATGACCCCGCTTTGGGGCGTTGTTTTTCTTATGCTTTGTTTTGACTAGGCTTTTTTGTAACTTTTTTCGTTTTTCGATAGGGATTACCCTCAAATTCACAGAGGGCGTGAATGGGGCAATGTTCGCAATCAGGGTTTCTTGCCTTGCAGCAGTACCTGCCGTGCAGCAAAAGATAGTGGTGAGCGTTCTGTAAAAATTCAGCGGGAGTAACCTTTAAGAGGGTATTCATCACCTCAATTGGCGTCTTTCCAGGAGCGAGTCCCGTGCGATTTGCCACCCGAAATACGTGGGTATCCACAGGAATTGTCGGGTGCCCGAAAGCGACATTTAAAACGACGTTGGCGGTTTTCGCCCCAACGCCTGGTAGCGTTGTGAGATCCGCAAAATTATCGGGTACAACGCCGTTAAAGTTTTGAATCAAGGCCTCAGAGGCGGCGATGATGTGGCGCGCCTTATTGTGATAAAGACCGATGGTTTGGATGTAGGGCTCAAGACCTGCGACACCGAGCTTTACGATGGCTTCAGGGCTATTTGCGACAGGGAAAAGTTTTTCTGTTGCGCGGTTAACGCCTTTGTCTGTCGATTGTGCAGAAAGAATCACAGCGACAAGCAACTCATAGGGTGTCGTAAAGTTCAATTCGCTTTTGGGCGACTTGTTTTCTTCTGCGAGAAGCGCATAGATTTTGTAGCGTTGGGCTTTATTCATGGGCGGCGTTTTTCTCTTTTAGTCGAGCCATGACGCTCTGAAGGATTTGAGACTTATTGAGTGCGGCCTTTTCTAGGCGTCTTACTTCTTCAGCCTTTTCTTTTCTTTGGCGCTCGCAGGTGGCTTCATAAGCCGCCCTCGCTTTTTGTGCATCCTCCTGCGTCCATTCGCGGCCAGGCTCAAATAAGTCAATGGCATCCAC
>CAVEMY010000038.1:0-13786 GCA_963617005.1 Parabacteroides distasonis
GATAAAGAGGTGAGTTACCCAAACTTGAGGCAAGAAAAACAGTGATTTTCATAAATGAACCTAATAAAAACATTCAAATTCCGAGATTCTACCTACGCAATCAAGCGATTTACATGAAAAAGCCTTCGCCTTAATTGGATGCGCTTTTTCTTTTTTCCGTATTTCTTCCTTAAGATTCTATGTCTTGTTTCGTGACTGACGTGGGAGTTTCGTTTTTGAAGCCGGGTTTGCGTTTTCTACTGAACATTGCGTTACCAGTTTTGGTCCTTTTAGCCTGGGCCATCGCAAGCGCTTGTGGGGCAGTGAATTCCCTGTTGCTGCCGTCGCCCGCGGCCGTGCTTCGTGCGGCCTACGAGATGCTTTGCGACGGAACGCTTTTTTCTCATGTGTCAGCGAGCTTTTCACGCGTTATTGCCGGATACACGATTAGCGCAAGTTTGGCTTTGTTTTTATCCTGGATGTGTGCGCGTCATGAAGTGCTTGAAGAGACGCTTCATTACCCCTTGGAAATTATTCGCATCGTCCCGCCGTTATCTTTAATCCCACTTTTAATTCTTTGGTTAGGAATTGGTGAGGCGCCAAAGCTTGCGATTGTGATGCTCGCAAGTTTCTTTTCTGTGTATCTCACGAGTTTTTCAGCCTTTCGCCACGTCGATCCGAAATTTTTGGAGCTCGCTAAGAGCCTAAATCTCACGTCTAATGAAATTTTTAAACACATTATCTTGCCTCAGACATTGCCCTCAGTGATGACTTGTATGCGGCTTGGCTTTGGGTTTGCGTGGAGAGCTTTAATTGGTGCGGAATTGATTGCGGCGGCTTCAGGCCTTGGTTGGTTAATCGAGGACGCAAGCGAGCTCGGGCGCACCGATGTGATGCTTGTTGGCATTTTCTCGATTGCGATTTTGGGCATTTTGGCAGATAAGGTTTTTGTGTATTTCACATCCAAGATTTCCCCGTGGGCTGAGAAACTTGAAACGATTACGATGGCGAGGTTGAAATAAATGACAGAGGCGATTCTTCAACTTCGCCATTTGCGTAAATCCTTTGGCTCTGGCGCAACAAAAGTCACTCCGATCGATTCGATTGATTTGGATGTGAGAGCAGGCGAGGTGCTTGCCGTTTTAGGTCGCAGTGGCTGCGGAAAAACGACGCTATTGCGTCTTATCGCAGGGCTTGATAAGCCAGAAGCAGGCGAAATTCACTTTGCCAAAACGCCTCGCATTGGCGTGGTATTCCAAGAGCCGCGACTACTTCCTTGGAAGAGCGTAAAAGAAAACGTTGCTTTGGCGCTTTTGCATGAAAAAGATTCAGCCAAGGTCGATGCGGTTGTGACGGAAGTCTTGCAATTAACACGCATGGAAGATGTTGCAAACGCTTGGCCAGCGTCTCTCTCTGGCGGCATGGCGCAGCGCGTGGCATTAGCCCGAGCTCTTGCTCCAAAGCCAGACTTACTTTTGCTTGATGAACCCTTTGGGGCGTTAGATGCGTTAACGCGTCGCTTGATGCAAAAAGAACTCGCTCGCATTCTTGATGCGACGCGCTCAAGCGCTTTGCTTGTAACGCATGATGTGACTGAGGCCTTGATGCTCGCAGACCGCATTGTGTTATTGGAAGCTGGAAAGATTTGTGAGACCTGGTCAATCACTACGCCTCGTCCAAGGCATGAGAGCAATCCTGAGACTGTAGAGCTTTCTCAGAAGATTCTTTCTCGCATCTTAGGTAAAGATTTCATATAAAAATAACGTTAACGGAGTCCATTTATTTTTTTAGGAGTACACCTTCGTGAAAAAATCCATTCTTAGTTTTTTGTTAGCTGGCGCTATGGCGCTTTCAACGAGTGCATTTAGTCAGGACAACACACTCGATATTTGCTACGTGAAGTCTCCGTTTAATCTACAAAACATTGTGATGAAGGAAAAGGGACTTCTTGAAAAAGAATTCGCAGGCGACAAAATCAACGTTCGTTGGCATTCGATTAATTCGGGCGCCAAGCAAACACAGGCGATGGCCTCTGGCGACTTGGACGTTTCTGCCGTGATGAATACGGCCTCGTTACTTTTGGCCGCTGGTGTCGGTAATGACCTCGTGATTATCACGGGAGCTGCGCACCCGAATAATGTCTTCGCGCTTGTCGGAAAGAAGGGTAAGCAACTTCGCATTCGTGACTTAAAGGGTAAGACCGTCGCCGGTCCCCGTGGCACGGTATTGCACCAACTCTTAGTTGCCGCTCTTAAAAAAGAGGGCCTCACAATGAAAGACATTAACTTTGTGAGTATGGATCCTCCGAAGGCTTATGCTGCGTTAGCGGGTGACTCTGTTGATGCCGCGCTTTTGGCCGCAGGACTCGTCATCAAAGCTAATGATGCTGGTATGAAGACAATCACGACAGCCGATGGCTTAGTTAAACCGAATCTTGTGATGGTCGCGCGTCGCGCTTGGGCAGAAGAAAATCCTGAGACCCTTGCTCGCGTCGTGAAAGTGCATCGTGAGACACTGGCGTGGATTCGTGCCAATAAAGATGAAGCGCTCCTAATGGGCGCTAAAGCGCAAGGCGTGAGTAAAGAAGTGGCTGCGAAGCTTTACGATTGGTCGTCTTTTTATGATGTGTTAACCGAAGACGATTTAAAGGGCATGGAAGACGATAAGCGTTTTCTTATTGAGAATGGCTTAATGCGCACGAAGATTCGCATTGATGTGAAGAGCCTCGTCTACCCGAGCGCGATGCACTAAAAGAAAAATAAGAAAGAAGTAAGAGGAGGGCGTCAGTTTGGCGCTCTCTATTTTTTGGCGCGATGAATTTCCATATCGCGTTTAGAAAACTCGCAGCCGCACCACGTTTGGTTATAAAAGCCATAGAGTTTTAAGAGCTCATTTCTTCTATCTTGTAATCCGCCTTTACGCCAATTGCGATCCCAAAAGCGAACGCCTGTGGCCTCTGCCGCAAAGGCTCCTGCCGCATTAATCTGCGTGAGATCTTTCCAGCGGCTTGAAGCGAGAGACGTTGTAAAGCAATCGATTCCGAGCGCTTTCGCTTTTTTCGCTGCCGCTAAAAGCCGCAGCCGAAAACACACTTCACAGCGCTTTCCGCGTTCGGGTTCATTTTCTAAGCCTTTGACGGCAGTAAGCCACGCTTCATGGTCGTAATCGGCATCGATAAACTCAATATTAAGTTTCTTACAGTGATTAACAAGCTCTGCTTTCCGTTTTTCGTACTCTTCGCGTGGTGCGATATTCGGGTTAAAGAAAAAGACAACAGGTGTGTACTCTTCTTTGATTAAGCACTCGAGAATCGCAGCCGAACACGGCGCACAGCAACTATGGAGGAGAATCTTTTTCATAAAAAAGTGGGGCTTATTTTCCATCTATCGGATTTTAGCCCCACCAGATTACTTCTCTTTTTGGCATCTAAATAGGAAGACACCAAGAATGCAGCAGCTGGCAATGCCCATCTCAACAAGGTAAATGGCTTCATAGTTCCAGTGGTGGGCAAGAAAACCAAAAATTGGAGGGCAAAGCAATAAGCCAACGTAGCCTGTGAATGAAACCGTGGCAATCGTGGTTTGGGGATTAAGCCCCGGAAGGTGCCCTGCGAAACTAAAGAGCGTTGGAACAATGGGCCCTAAGCCAATGCCCGCAATCGCAAAACCTATTAAAGCGATAAGCCAATTGCTGCTAAAGAAAATAAGACTAGCGCCAGCTAAGAAAATCAGGGCACAAATTAGCGCAAATCGGAAAACGCCAAGAATCGATTTCAATTGATCGGTGAGCAAACGGCTTAAAAAGCACATTGCGGCAACTAAGCCATAAGAAAGGGCAGCAGAGGATTCAGGAGCCGCTCTCTCGTGCACGAGAAAGAGGCTACCCCAGTCGCCACAAACGCCTTCAGCGGCATAGGCAATTAAAGAGAAGAGCCCACAGCCCAATAGGAGCCAAGAGAAAACGTGCTTCTTTTCTTTTTTTGCCCCTTCACGCCTTTCATCTTTTGGCGTGATAAGAAAGTTTTTCGCAAAAAGGCAAGCCAATAAAAGAAAAACAGCAGGGATGATGAAATTGGGTTTTGGCGAGAGGCCAAGGGCGGCAAAAAGGCTACCCAATAGGGAGCCCGTGACGCCACCTAAACTGTAGCTTGCGTGCAAGATTCCGAGCGTGGGTTTTAAATACTCACGTTCGATTGCCACCCCTTGGATGTTCATTGTTACATCCAAGAGTCCCATCGCAAATCCAAAGGGAACAAGAATCACAATCACAACGGGAACGCTAGGCGCAAAAGACGTTGCCGAAAGCGTCAAACTAAGAATCGTGAGCGCCGAAATCAGAATTGTTTTAATCGAGAGTTTCTTGGCAATCGTAGGCGCCGCGGCAAGCCCCACAGCAGCCATCAGACCCCAAATAAATAGTAAGAAACCCACATCGCCTTCGCTAGCGCCCACTTGCTCCTTAATGAAAGGCATTCTTGAAGCTAAAAGCCCATACGCAATGCCTGGCGCTGCGAAAAATAGCGAGGTCGCTAAACGTGTTGTGTTATAGGAAATCGTCTTCATAACTTACTCGCAATTCGGCAAAAAAACTTAAGGTTGCCGAAAGAAGATGCGCACTCTAAACTATGGTGTTACACAAGAGTCAAGGAATTTGCATTGAGAGGGAAGAATCGATGGCAGCATTGCTAAAAACAGCAGAATTCGCGCGCCTTTGCGCCACAACAAAAGAGACACTTTTGCACTACGATAGATTCGGGATTTTGAAGCCCGCTGCCGTGCACGGTAACGGCTATCGCTACTACAGAGCCGAGCAGTTCTTTTTGTTTTCTCTGATTTCGACTCTGGCACGCTCTGGGGTTTCTTTGGCCGAAGTGCGTGATCTCCTCTCGAAATCTTCTGAAGAAGAAAAACTTCAAGCCATTACAAACCACGTTGCGCTTTTAAAAGAAGAGACAAAGGTTCTTTTAGCGCGGCAAGCACTTTTAGAGGCGCTTCTTACTTCAACGCAAGGGTTTTTAAATGCCAAACGCGGGGCAATTACTCTTGAGCACAGTGAGAAACTTACGCTCAGGCTTTTTGCGATTGAGACTGACGCCTTTGACGATGATGTGAAGCTTGCGCGTTCCCACGGCGCCTGCGTAGCTTGGGACGAGGCGCACGTCGGATTAGTCACTCCGCCAAGCGGCTCGGTCTATCGCTTAACTGATGCAAAAAATGGTTTTAAGCCCCGAGGAATCTTTACCCGTGAAGCGAGAGGCTTTGCCAAAAAGTCCTATGGGCCAAGGCCAGGCCCTGTGCGTCTCATCCTTCCTGAGGGCGACTACGCGACAAGCTTCGTACGTACGACAACGGGAAAATTAAAGGACGCCATCACCGACTTTTTAAAGAAGGTTCATCGTAAGGGGCTTGAAATTGAAGGAAATATTTTTGTCTTCGATGAGATGAATTACCTTTTGCCCTCCAATCAAACTGAAGAGTACGAGGTGAAGATTATGGTTCTCCTAGCGAAGAATTCGGAATAAATCAGAAAATTGTAGGCTTTATGAAATTAAAGAAGTCGCAAAAAAACGCCCTCTAGCGTTTACATTCGCCTTGGAGTGTGCCAAAATCGCCTTCCTGAATTTTTTCAGTCCCCTTTTGTCATGGGTATGGCAAGAGAGGGTATTTACACAAACCAATCACAAAGGATCAGGTGTTTATACATGCCCACCATTCGCGTTAAGGAAAATGAGCCGTTCGAAGTCGCCATGCGTCGCTTTAAGCGCACCATTGAGAAGTCGGGCTTACTAACCGAGCTTCGTGCTCGTGAGTTCTATGAAAAGCCCACAACGGAGCGTAAGCGTAAGAAGGCGGCTGCGATTAAGCGTCATTACAAGCGTCTTCGCAGTATGATGTTGCCGAAGAAGCTTTACTAATCTACGGTTCGTTTTAACGCCAAAGCGGCCTCCTCGAAGTTAACCGAGCCGGCCGCTTTTTATTTTTCTGGAGATCAAAAAAAATGAGTCTCAAAGAACAAATTGTCTCGGATATGAAGTCTGCGATGAAAGCGCACGATGCGGCAAAACTTTCGTGCATTCGCTTACTTTTGGCTGCCATCAAGCAGCGTGAAGTCGATGAACGCGTCGAACCCACAGATGAACTCGTTGTCGGCGTCATTGGAAAGTTAATTAAGCAGCGCCGCGATTCTGTTGAGCAGTACAAAGCGGCTAACCGCATGGATTTGGCCGATAAGGAAAGCGCAGAAATTGCCGTTTTATCGACCTATATGCCAAAGATGATGGATGAAGCGGAAATCGAGGCAGCTGTGAAAGCGATTGTTGCTGAGTTAGGTGTTTCTGGCATGGCCGCAATGGGCAAAGTCATGGGTGCCGTTAAAGGGAAACTCGCTGGCAAAGCCGAAATGGGTAAAGTAAGCGCCATTGTGAAGAAGGTCCTTGCTGGATAATTGACAAAAAAGTTTTTCCCGTGATTCCGCAAAGTTTCATTCAAGAGTTACTCAGTCGCCTCGATATTGTCGAGGTGATATCTCGACACGTGCCTTTAAAGAAGACGGGAAAAAACTACATTGCCTGTTGTCCCTTTCACAGGGAAAAGACCCCTTCCTTTACCGTCACACCGTCTAAGCAAATCTATAAGTGCTTTGGGTGTGGTGCCTTTGGCGATGCGATTCGCTTTACGATGAATTACGAGGGGCTTAATTACCCCGAGGCGATTAAAGCGCTTGCAGGGCGCCTCGGGATGGTCGTACCCGAAGACGAAGAGGGAAAAAAGCGTAGTGCAAAAGCCAAAACGCTCTACGACCACATGAAAGAGGCCGCAGACTTTTATCGCGCGAATCTATCGAAAAGCAACGTCGCTATCAATTACCTTAAAGGCCGAGGGATTACCGGAGAAACCGCAGCTCGCTATTGCTTGGGGTATTCGCCTGAGGCGTGGAACGCCTTAAAAGAAATCTTCGGTGCCACCTACGAGAGTAAGGCGCTACAAGACGCTGAAGGCTGTGGGTTAGTAATCTGTAACGAGAACGGTCGCGTCTACGATCGGTTTCGTGGGCGCCTCATGTTTCCCATCCGAAATCCTCGAGGCCAAGTAATCGGCTTTGGGGCTCGCACACTAAATGGCGACGAGCACCCGAAGTACTTAAATAGCCCAGAGACGCCGATTTACCACAAGGGTGTGGAAATCTATGGCCTCTATGAGGCAAACGACACGATTCGCGCCAAGCACCGTGCGATTGTCTGCGAAGGCTACATGGATGTGATACAGCTTTCTCAAGCAGGGTTTCGAGAAGCCGTCGCTGCGTTAGGGACATCAGTTACGAGCGACCACGTTCGTAAGCTCCTAAAGATTACCGAGTCAATCTATTTTTCTTTCGATGGGGATGCGGCGGGTCAACATGCCTTAAGGCGAGGGCTTGAGGCGGCGCTTCCTGCAATCGCTGATGGGCAAGCCGCGTACTTTATTGTGCTACCACCTGAGCACGACCCCGATAGCCTTATTAAAGAAAAGGGAGCCGCTGCTTTTGAAGAAGCAATTACGAAAGCGCTTCCTTTAAGTGAATTCTTTGTGAAAACCGTGGGCGAAGGAAAAGACCTCAAGACGCCAGAAGGGCGGAGTGCCTTTTTAAAGGAAGCCAAACCCCTCATCATTTCGATGCGTAGTGCTCCTTTTATGCGCACGCAGCTTGTGAACTTCTTAGCGATGAAGACTCGGATGAGTCCTGATGATTTAGAGGTCGCTTTCGGTATTGCAAAGCCTCGCGAAACCGCGCAAAAAGTCTCCTTTAAAGACCGGGTAAAGCCCATTTCTGGTATCGGCGAATTTTCCGAACGAATCCTCGTTGATTTCCTCAATTACCCAGAACTCTGCGGGGAGTTTTCTGACTTTGTCGAAGAGTACTTTGTCGGAGAAGAAAGTCGCCTTGCGCGCGAGATTCTCGAAGTCTGGCGCACGGCACTCAAAGAAGAGCCGCCGATTAAGAAAACGCAGGTACTGCTTGATTTACTTACGCCGAGTGACTCGATTGCCAAATACCGTGAAGCTGTCTCCAAGGAAATTCAAGTGCAGACAACCTTAGAGGGTGCAAGAACTGAGGTTCATGCCGCCTTTTTGCGGCTTGAATTAGCCAAAGTCCAAGAAAAGGCTCGCGAGGTCGCTTCTTTTGAGCCACTTGATGTGGCGCTTTACACGCGCCTAGCGAGCCGCGAAAAAGAAATCAAGGCCGAAGTTACCGAACTCGAAAAAGGGTTAGTAGACGAGAGTTAGGGCAAAAAAGCACGAATTTTGCTCAAAATTTTCTTGACAATCTCACAGACCGCAATAAAATCCCCGCTGAAACGAATTTGGATTCGCGCTTAAGGTTCTCTTAAGCAACGCTCAGGAGACGATATGTCGGTAGCGGAATCGATTTTCGGCCCTACTTTTTGGCGCTATAAATTTGGAAACTCAACCGCAAGAAAGTGGTATTTCCATCCGTCTAAAGGAACTCATAAAAAGCGCAAGTTAGGGGTTTAAATTTTTTCCTGAAAGGAATTGTCCTTTCGGGACGTTTGTTTTTGTTTTCTCCATGACAGAAAAAAAGAAACTCTCGCTAGAGGATATGCGCCTCTGGCTTAAGAAAAATAAGCGCATTCAGATCGAAGACAAGGGCGGTTTTTCCGTTGCTGACCATCCGGTTGAAGGTGAACTTGATTTAAGCGAACCTGTTGAGGTCGATGAAAACGAGGACCTTGAAAAGTTAGCCGATGAAATTGAAGCCGCAGAAGGCGAAGCGGGAACTGGCGAAGCTCCGAAAGCGAGTGGCTATAGCGCCCTTGTGAAACTTGGTCGCCAACGCGGCTGGGTTACGATTGCTGAAATCAACGACTATCTTCCTGAAAATGCGGTTCGCACCGAAGAGGCGCTCACCGAAATTAGTGAGCAGTTAAACCGCATGAGCGTTCAGGTTTTTGAAACCGCTCCGACGCAAGACGACATCATCATCCCAGAACCGATTCCCGATGATGAAGAAATTAGTGAAGAAGATGCGGCAGCACTCTTAACTCCTGAGGAAAGCGCAGGACTCTCGAAAGATCCTTTGCGTGCTTACTTGCGTGGCGTTGGTGCTCATAAGCTACTTACACGCGCTGGCGAAATCGCTGTTGCGAAATCGATCGAACAGTTCACCGCAAAACTTCTTACCGCCATCATTCAGCACCCGATGGCTGTCGAAGAACTCGTTCGCATGGCAGATGGCTTAAAGAGCGATGAGATTCCTATCGATCAGGTGATCGACGGCTTCACAGACTTAGAAGCTCTTGCCGAAGTTGACGATAGCGAAGTCATCCAGAAAAACGAAGTGGCAACCGACATCGGCGCTGCGGCTATGACAACCGAGCAGCTCGATGAGATGAAAGAGCGTGCGATTAAGTTAATCGATAGCTGCAAGAAGCAACTTAAGATCATCCGTGAAAACTTCGGTAAGCCTGAAGGCCAAAAGAAGTACGACGCGGCTCGCCGTTCGATTATGAAGTCACTCTTACCTGTGCGCTTTGCTGTGAAAGCTGTAACGCAGTTTGCCGACCACATCACAGAGCACATGGATAAAGTCAACTCCTTGACGCACCGCATGCGTGACATCATGGTCGAGCGTAGCGGTATGCCAATCGAGGTCTTTATCGAAGGCATGAAGTCTCGTGCCACAGATAAGACTTGGATTAAAGAGTTAACAGAAAACGGCACGCCTTGGGGTGAAAGACTGTCGCATAACTTGGCCTTGTTAACGCATATCCAAGAAGGCATTATTGAGTGCGAACAGACAGCAGCCTTGACTTTAAATGATCAACGCGACTTGGCTCGCCAGGTGAAGTTAGCGCAAACGAATCTCGCAAACGCTAAAGCGAAGATGATTGAAGCCAACCTTCGCTTGGTAATCTCCATTGCCAAAGGCTATGTCAATCGTGGGCTTGCGATGACCGACCTTATTCAGGAAGGGAATCTCGGATTGATGAAGGCTGTCGACAAGTTCGAATACCGTCGTGGTTATAAGTTCTCCACCTATGCAACGTGGTGGGTTCGCCAGTCTGTCACACGCGCTGTGGCCGACTACGGCAACACGATTCGTATCCCTGTGCACATGACGGAGTCCTATAACAAGATTCGTCGTGTGCGTCAGAAGTACCTACAAGAAACTGGGAAGAACCCAACAGATCAAGAGCTCTCGAAGCTCTCTGGTGTCCCGCTTCCGAAGGTACAGCTTTTAACACAAGCGATGCGCGGTGTGGAATCCATTGACGCGCCGATTGGCGACGATGAGGATGCAACACGTCTTGACTTCGTTAAGGGTGATGACGAGGACGATCCGCAGAAGCGCTATCTCAGAACGGCTCTTGAAGAAGAAATCAAAAAGAGCTTAAATGAGTTAATGCCACGTGAAGCGCAGGTCTTGCGCCTACGCTATGGTATCGGTACCAATCACGACCATACGCTCGAAGAAGTCGGGCAGGCGATGGGGCTTACCCGTGAACGTGTGCGTCAGATTGAGTCAGCGGCGATTCGTAAGTTAAGAAGCCCAGACTTCCAAGAACGCTTACGTGATTACCTCGCTGTAGCCAATCAGCTCGATTAAGAGATATGGAGTGCCGCTATGAGAAATCTAGCGGCATTTCCTTTAGAATCCGAACAAACCGAGGAACGGTGGGTGACATATAACAGACTCCTTTGAGGGCCGACCTGCCATAACCTCCTTTTCTTTTTCTCTCCTCTGATTCTTAAGCTCGCATTCGTATTTCAGCAGGTGCTTAAGGAGAATCCCGAAAAGACAACTTAGGGAAAAGCCGATAGACTTTTCTTCGGTCTTTAAACGTAGTCTTATTTTCCCTAGAAATACATCTTCCAAGAGGAGAAAGCTATGAAAAAAACCTTAACTGCTCTAAGCGTTGCTGCTTTCACAATGGTACTTGCCACAGCGTCATTTGCGGCTGACACTCCCAAGCGCATCATGGTTTACGGTGACTCAAATGCCTTCGGTTGGGCCAAAGATACGCAAGGAACGGTCTACCGCCTGCCTGCAGATGTACGTTGGCCCGAGAAAATGGCTGGAATGCTCGGGAAAAAGTACGAAGTTGTTGTAGAGGCTTTGGGTGGCCGTACAACAAACATTGATTGCGGTCCGAAATCAGGGCCTGGAATCGTTCCTGGCGCGGGAATGGATGGTGCTGCATATCTACCTGCGGCTCTTGCATCGCATATGCCACTTGATATGGTTGTTATTTGGCTTGGGTCTAACGATTTGATGGTACAACATAACCGCAAGGCGCTTGACATCGCTGCTGGGATTGCTCAACTAACGTCGATTGTTACGAATGCAGGATGGCAACAAAGAACGGCATACAAAGCACCAAAGGTCATGATTGTCTGCCCGTCGAAAATCGATGCAAAAAAGGGCAAGAATAAAGAACGATTTGCTGGTGCGAAGGAAAGTGTTGAAGAGCTACAAAAGATTCTTCCTGGACTTGCCAAAGCAGCGCACGGCTACTATTTCGATGTGAATACAGTTGTCCCGTATGCTCAGGGCCCTGATGAAATTCACTACACACCAGAAAATCACGCTGCCATCGCAAAGGCAATGACTCGTGAAATTCAAAAAGTTCTGAAGTAAATTTCAAAAGTCTTCAAAGCAAAGGCCCGAGTAAGGGAAACCGCTCGGGCCGGCCGTAAAAGCTGTGCTTTTTGTCGCACACAAAAAGGAGATTGAGCTCTTTAAGAAAACGGAATGTTTCCCGAAGAGTTCTTGTTAAAATCAAAGCGCTCTGAATTCAGTGAGACTCAGCACTATGAAACTGCCTCCACTTGGGATGGATTCGCTTTTGGATTTCCAAAAGGGAGACCTCTACTACGTTGACAAAACACCGTTTATTAAGGCGGTGATAGAAAGTGCTGCTCGTGTGCTTTTAATTACAAGGCCTCGGCGCTTTGGGAAGTCGCTTTTCATGGATACGATTTTTCGTTTCTTAGCGATTGATCCCCAAAACCCTGGAAACTCAGAGGCCAATGCCAAGCTTTTTTCTGGACTAAAGATACTTGAAGATCGGGAATTTTGTGATGCGTATATGGGGCAGTATCCGGTCATTTCTCTTTCATTAAAAAGTATTGAAGGAGTTGACTTCACTCATGCCTATCGAAAATTTGCCTCGTGTGTTTCGGAAAGTGCAGCGTTATTTTCCTTTCTTTTGAAAAGCCCACGACTCAATGCGAATGAAAAGGAAACTTTCGCTCACTATACGAAAAAAGACTTCTTAAGAGAACTTGAAAACAAGGACTACATCAAAGATTCTCTTGCAGACATGATTCTCTTTTTAGGTAAGCACTTTCAAAGGCAAGTCGTTGTTTTAATCGACGAGTGCGATGTGCCACTTGATAAGGCAGCGCGCTATGGTTACTACAACGAGATGGTTCCTCTTATTCAAGGTTTTTTAGAGCGAGCCCTAAAACCAGATCCTGTAACGGCGGAGTATCTGAAGAAGGCCGTTTTAACGGGATGTTTGCACGTTGGCAAAGGAAGCACTATCTCAGGCTTTAATAACCTCGATGCCAACACAGTCTGTTCTCAGGATTTGAGTTTAAGTGAGGCCATTGGCTTTACAACCTCAGAGGTCAAAGAGCTCCTTCACTACTACGGACTAGATTCACGCTTTCGCGACATTCAACGTTGGTACGATGGATATCGTTTTGCCGATAGCGAGATTTATTGCCCGCGGGATTTACTCAATTTCTGTTCGGATGCAATTCGTAATCCAAATCCTCATACATATCTGCCACAAAACTATTGGACGAATACAAGTGGCAACGGTGTTGTCGATGAATTCTTAGGATTTCTCTCAGGCGAAGAAACTGAGAAGATGCAAACACTTGTCGATGGCGGTGAAATTGAAGTTGACATCAACAAAACGCTCGATTACATCGAGCTTAAAAAACATAATCCGCAGGATTTTTGGTCGCTCTTACTTTTTACAGGCTACCTAACAATCGCAGAGAAACTACCGAAAACTATTTCAAGATATAAATTGCGAATTACCAATGAAGAGGTTCGGGACACCTTTATAAAGAGAGTGCAAGAGCGTTTCTCTGCAAACAATAAGAAATTCCTGAACGATTCTCAAGAGCTTGCCTTAGCGCTTGTTTCTGGAGATATTGATGCTGTAAGTATGAAATTGAAATACCTGCTACAGCGCTTCGTTTCCATTCGCGATAGAGCTACTCGAGCTAAGCCCGAAAATTTTTATCACGATTTTTTGTTGGGAATATTCACGGTGCTAAAAGAGTCGATTTCAGCCTTCCGTTTCAACGCGGAAGCTGGCAATGGCTACGCGGATATTCTCTTTTCCTCAGCAGATGAGAAAGTTGGCGTCATCATTAAAGTGCAGGTTTCCGATGAGTGCGAAGAAATTATGTCACTAGCGCCAAAGGCGCTAGATCAAATCACGGAGAAGGTATACGAACAGTACTTCCAGGATTTGCCTTGCCAAAAGATTTATGCCTACGGATTGGCTTTCTTTGATAAGGACTGTGATCTTCTTGTAAAGACGCTCAAAGAATAAGGATTGAGAGCTCTGCAGCTGTAGCGACGTTTTCTCGGAAGGACCTCAAACGTCCTGACGAATAGAGAGAACGGGAGTGCCTTTTCCTTTACGCAAAAAGGCATGATGCCCTCCCTATTGTGCAACAAGGTTTGTTGCTTGTAAAAAAGTTTAAAAAGCTCTCATATTTCCCATATAAAGCAATAAACTAACGCCAACTTATTTTTGGCAGTTTTTTTGTATCTAGGCAAC
>CAVEMY010000039.1:0-6870 GCA_963617005.1 Parabacteroides distasonis
TTAACGACTTACCCGAGTCGTTTGTTTGCCCCGAATGCGGCAATCCGCTTTCCTCTTTTATCATTTGCCCTGAAGAAGAAACACAGTAGGGCAATACCTTCCAGCTATCCCAAAAGAAAGCCTCTGAGCCCCCGCGGACCTTCGACTTAGGGGAATCCGGTCTTGTGGGAGCTCAGAGGGGGGTAGCCTTTGTTGCCTTTACGGGTTAAAACGTCCAACGCACATTGGCTTTCACGGCAAGGGCATCTGTGTGTTTTGATCCCGTGTAGCCAGCAGAAACACCAAAGCCAACGTTGTCTTTACCTCCAGTAATTCCGAAAGTGGCCGAGTAGCGCACGCGATCCAAAACCTCAGAGGAGGTTGTCGCTTCCTGACTCACGCCCGTGAAGCGAATCGTTTCTTTTAGATTTCTCGAACCAAATGTCGGGGTAAGAGAAAGATCTAACGTGGGTTTCATCGTCCAACCCGATGTCGTTGTAATGGTCTTCGCAAGCTGTAGGCCAACAGGAAGCTCGACGTAGTTTTTGGCTGCTACGTTTGAGTTAAGCAATGTGCCTTGCTCGCTTGCTTTTGCCTTGTAGTTTTTGGCATCAACGCGGTTAAAGCGAAGACCGGCAAAAGGAGCGACTTGGAAGCCACCAACGTCAAAGTCATACTTGGCTTTTACGCCAACGGTGAAGATGCTTGAGTCGATATCGGCTTTTAGCGCTCCATGGTTTGTCTGCTTGACATCATTGCGAACAAATCCGTAGCCAATATCGCCCATAAACGAGAACGCATCGACTGTGTGCCCGAAGTAGAGAGAGGCCCCGTAAAAATCGAAACTATTCTTCGTTTTAGCCAAAGTTCCGCGAGATTCAGCCGAACCCGTCCCAGCGTAAAGCGCTGCACCAAAGCGCGTCTCCCCTTGGGTTACAAAGTCAGCGCCAACCGTGATGCCGTGTAAATCAATATCGGCTCCAGAATTGAAGTAGCCCGCTTTCAAGCCATCGACCTTTGTCTTGTTGTAAAGCGGAGTGGCCCAAAGGGTGCGACCAGACGTTTCTTCTGTCGCTAGGTTTGTGCCAATCGCTGAGCTAAAGCCCAAACGTTCCTCAACAGAGCTCGAAGTCATGTGACCGACAGTGTCTGTTACGTGGAAAGCACCAGAGTGCGTTGCCATCCGGGAAGTTGACTCAAGAGCAGTGCCAAAGCTCCTCGCGGCTTCTTCCGTGATGCGGTCACCATCGCCTGTTGTCGCTTCTATCACAGCAGAAATCCATCCTGATCCATCTTGACGAGCAGAGTCAAAGCCTTCGCCTTCAGCGAGACTTAACACCGTTTTCTTCAAAGGTTTAGTCAAGAATTTACCGACAAGGTCAGCCGCGGCCTCTGACATGGTAAATGTCAGGGTGTTGCCAGTAAGACGCGCCGCGTAAAGGAAGTTTCCAGTAAGGAAGTTCGCATTATTTTCGCTTGTTACCGAATAACTATCATCGACTAAGGTAATGACGGTTTTTCCAGAAATCGCAAGATTTCTAAAGATCATTCGGCCGCCATCGGCCAAGGCAAGATTGCCCGATAGTTTTGTCGTGTACTTTGTCTTCCCATTTTCTTGAATCGGTGCATTCATGGCATCGCGATCGAGGAAGACGGTACCGCCCGCGCCAATGCCTAAGGTATTGGATCCTAACGTTAAGCTTGATGTGTCCCCTACGGCGAGGTTGCCGCTCGGAACCGTAAGCGCTTCATTGACTAAGAGTAGGGACGTAACAGGGACTCCTGTTTGTCTAGCACTACTTAAAGCCTCAGAGGCCTCTGCTTTCAGGGTTTCAAGAGAAGCATTTCTAGCGCTCTCTCCACCCATAGCAAGCAATCCATTTTTAACTGAAGCAGAAGTGGCATTTTGTAAATCGAGGCTAGCAAATCGCGCAATGGCCGGGGTTTGCTCAGTGCCTTGAAGCGTTAATGTGCCAGTTCCTTCACTCGAAAAGAGAGAGGCTTCTTCTACATCAAGATTGCCGCTCACGGCAATGGCGCCGTACTGGGCCTTCACGCCTTTGATGGCGGCTTTAACGCCAGAGTCGACAGTAAGCTTCTTAATTGTGTTTGTGTTACTGCTCGTGCTTTGAGTGGCTGGGCCATTCAACGTCAGTTCTGCGTTTCCAGCAAGGCTCAAAACATTGATCTTTGTGCCTTCAGTTGCTGTGGCACTTCCAAAGGTGAGGATGTTAGTGCTGTCTGCATATCCTTCTTCGTTTAAGACTTTCACTTCGTTGAGTAGGGCGTTTCCTGCAATGAGGGTGCCACCATTTTTCACAACAACGTCTTGTGGGTCACTTGTGAGAACGGGCGTTGAGGGAGCTCCGAAAGTAGGAGCAGTCAAAAGGCCTCTTGTCACAAGAGAGACAGGAGCGTGAACGATTGGTCCGACAGTCGAAATGGTTTTTCCAATCGTTACTTTCGATGCGTTAATGACGAGGCTAGAGGCTGTGGCATCATCACTTACATTGAGTTCGGAATTTCCTGAGAGCTCAACTTTCCCACTTGCTGCAAAGTCTCCACTGACATTGATCTTACCGAGGGAGGCTAGCGTAACAGCGCCGCCCACCGTCGCGTCTCCTGTTGCAGTAAAGCGTGCTTTGTTTTCGACGATGAGATTACCTTCAATTTCGGCTTCGCCTGCTGTGAGTTTGGAGTTTTCATTGCTTAGGGTAACGTCCCCCGTTGTCTGCGTACTAGCTAGTGTGTTCTTAGATACGGTTAACTTCTTGTCGCCAATGTCAAATGATGATCCGCTTTTAAGGTCAAGGGCTCCCAAAGAGGTATTGCCTTGAGCGCTCAGTGTGGCGTTACCTGTAATGGAGCCCTTACCTTTGATGGTGAGTTCGCTTCCAATTTCAGCAATCGAATGATTATCAAGGATGAAATCTGAGGCAACTGTAGCCTTAGTGTTCTCCTTTGTTTTAAAGTGAGAGGCGGCTTTGACGGTTAACTTACCCGCGATATTCGCTTCTTCAGAGAAAAGCAAAGAGTGATTTTCAATTGTCACGTCGCCCGTGCTGACCGCTGTAGTGCCATTTGCATCCTTGTAGGAGGTGCCAGCAACTGTTGTGAGTTTCCCGCCTGCTTCGCTAGGGCGACCCTCTTCGACAGAGGCATACCCAAAATGAGAGTTTCCAGTAAGAACTAAGCTACCTAATGAGCTTTCTCCTAAAGAGAGTAACGTCCCTTGGCTTGTAACGAAAGCGCCCCCTGCCACGGTAAGTGTTCCGTTAGTTTTGACATCACTATTGTTGACTGTCAGAGTCCCGTCAATGCTAGCTTCTGAAGCGTATAGCTTCGAATACCGATCAGAGCGTCCAGCTGTGACAGTAACTGTGCCGTTCGTGGTTTTTGCAATGCCATTTTCCGTGTAGGTCTTATTTGCTTTGGCAAGAAGCTTTCCGCCACTAGCTACGCCGTCTGAGCCATAGCCAAATGTTGCGCCATTTTCGATAGTGACATCGCCTAAGTCTGATTCGCCTTTAGCAAAATAACTTGAACCTTGTCCTTGAACATGAGTTAGCCCACTAACTGCAACAGTTCCCGTGGCCCCAGTCGCTGCAGTGTCTACTTTAAAGGCAGATTTCTCGTTGACTGTTAAAGAGCCAGCAATGCTCGCAGAAGAGGCAGCCAGTGAGCTTTCTCCTGTAAGAAGAACATCGCCTGCGTTTTTCTCAGAAGAGGCAGTATTTGTTTGCTCAAGCGTCGCAAGGCTTGTAGCAAGATTAAGATGGGACTTCCCTTTAAGCTCTATCTTGCTAGCGTTGACGTTTTGGGCGTTTACCGTGGCCTTTTTATCGATAAGGATGGAGCCGAGTTCGCTAGAGGTGTCTCCAAGTTTTCCAACGGTGATGACGCTACTTGCTTCCCCTTCTTTTCCTTCAATTGTTATTTTCGTGTGAGCCTTGTTTCCCGAGGCTGTGACATTGCCGAGCATACCAGAGCCAACAAGTTTGAAACTTGTGGGGTCGTCGTTAGTTTTCGCCGAGCCAATTAGCTCAACATCTCCCGAGGCGTCTGCCCCCGGAGCGACATTCGGATTTTTGACAAAGTAGCCATCAGCTGTGGGCTTTTTCAGTGTCAAGTTGCCACTCATGTCATCATCGGGATTGTCTGGGTCAGCCCCAAGTGAGCCCAGCCTAAGTTTGTTTTCCCCTGTTTTAAGGGAAGCACTTCCCCAACTGTTCGTTCCCGTAACAGCGCCGTTCACGTTAACGAGATCTTTATCGGAGGCATCGACGCCGCCAATTAACTTAAATTCGTCGTAGTCGATTGGGTTTTCATTGCCAAGCGTGATTTCGTAGCGAGACCAATCAAAGCTGTCTCCAAGCTTTAATAGGAGCTTGGACTTATCGGGGTTTCCGTCAAGAGCGCTAAGAACTTGCTTAACATCTGTGAGACTAAGTTTTTTCTCTTTTCCAGCTAGCGTACTGCCCTCGAAATCATTGATGCTACTAAACCAATCAGCAAGACCCTCTAGCTCTACGAAGCCACTACTGCCGACATCGACACCAATCATTCCCGATAGGGCCGATTTAATGCCGTCCGTTTCTTTTTTTAGAGCGTACTTGGCTTTCACCTTCATGGTGCCGCCATCTTTGATTTCAATGACGCTCTTGCCAGCCGTTTTATTTTGAAATTCCAAAGCCCCTTGAGCATCAAGCGTGGAGTCTGTGCCAGAAATCTCGATTGCGTTAACGCCGCTTGCGGTAAGTTTCCCTGTCACTGTCAAAGTTCCCTGATTGGAAACCGTGATAGAACCAGCATCTACAGTGAGCTCTTTCGTTGTAACTGAGCTCTTATTCACAGTAAGGGCATTGGCTCCAGTGGCGTTTAGTGCTTCACTGACTTCAAGCGTTCCACCATTTATGACGGAAGTGCTTGAAGCATTGGCCGTAAAGAGCTTGGTGCTCATTTTTCCGCCATCGACTTTAAGAGCGTTTTCTCCTGTTGCTTGAGCGGAAGCGACCTGTAGTTCTGCGTAGACTCCAACTGTCGTTCCGCCTTTGGCTGTCGTAAGAGACCCAGAGGTAACGAGTTTGGTCACAGCGCCTTCAGTTCCTGAAAGGATTAGGCCCTTATCTACGCCGTCAACTGTGGGGGTAACCTCGATATTGGTCCCCTTTATGTCGGAATTGCGACTTGTTGCATCGCCATCTTTGAGATTAAGCGTACCGAGGACTTTAAGGGTGCCAAAAACGTTTGTTTGTTGTAAGGCGAGTCCGCCAGCAGAAATCGCCGCTCCTGAGGCAATTTCCAAATTGCCTGTGGTGCTACCAAGGATAAGTTCTGAAGTGGTTTGAAGATTAGTCGCGCCTTCGTACTTAGCGCCAAGCGTGATGCTATTGCCTGAGGTAATGAGGCCGTCCCCAGAAAAACCGCTCCCCGTAGTCCAGGAAAGATCTAAGTGACCGCTTGTGATCTGAAGCGTGTTACGAACGCTTTGATTGTCTGTGCCGTTTCCTTTCGCGCCGAAATCTAATTTCCCTTTTCCTTGTCCAAAAAGTTCATTAAAGGCATCCAAGGTCACGTTTAGTTTTGCCCCGACAGTTTTGGAGGCTCCAACATCAGCTAGAGACATTGTTCCCTTAAACACACTAGTCGCAACAGCATCCGATTTCGTAATGTGCGTTTCTTTAACGTCCCATTTCAAGGTGGCGTCATCTGCAGCCTTGACGGCTTTTGCATCCAAATGAATCGTTGCGTTCTTAGCTGAGAAATTCAATGAGTCTTGCTCGCCAAGAGTTATGGAATCGATTTTGGCTGCGTCTTCGCCTTGATAGAGAAAATCTCCTTCGGTGGCTGAGGTGCTAGTGTCCGCGACAGTAATCTTTCCTAGCGAATCTGTATTCTCTTTGAGTTTGGTGATTTCGACGGTGCCGTTTCCTTCGAATGTCGTGTCGGCTCTTGAGAAATCGCCTTCTGTGACAAGAAGTTTTCCGTTGCCTTCGATGTATACGTCTACGAGCGCCGCAGAGGTTGCATTAAGCGTTCCGCCCCGAACCATTATTTTGCCGGCAGTTTGATCAATCTCAGAAGCCGTAGTTGTCCCAGCCGATACGAAATCGCCTGCAGCAATCTCCACTCCTCCAAGTAAATTGAGTGTGCCGCCTGTTTGAACCGTCGTACTTCCTACGGTGTCTTGTCGATATTTCCCTTCCACAAGCGTTATGGCGCCGCTTTCTGTTTCGAAGTGGCTACGGGAAACAGTCAAATCGGATTTGAAAATGAGTCCTGGGTCATCACCGACTTTATTGGAATTTTCAAACGATGCACCAGAAAGGGTGGAAGCCTTATGAACATAACTTGTCCCAGCGCCGCTTTCGATTACAACCTCGGAGTTTCCTTCTTGTGTAATGGCTCCGAAATGGACGGTATCGCCCTTCACAATGAGTTTTGATTGTCCTTGGATGCCAAAATCGACAGTCTTTCCGTCTTCTGCCATTCCGAAGGTGGAATTATTGCCATCGGCCGTATCGCCTAATTCCAAAGTTCCACTCTTAAGCAAAATCTTGTCAGCGATAAGAGAGGACTGATCGAGATTTCCGAGACCTGTGACGGAAACTTTTTGTACGTGATTATTGTTACCGGCGTAATCAATCGTAAGAGAGTTGTTTGTGCCTGCCGCTTGCAGGGCTTTTGCGGACATCAAGAGGTGCTTATCGTTGTAAGCGAGTTCCTTAGCCTTTGCAATGCCCTTAACGGTCACAAAGCTATTGCCAGTGTTTTCCGCATTCCGAAAGGCTTCAAAGTCGTAGGCGGTCGTGGCCGCGTCCTCGATAACGAGTCGGTTTGTTCCGTACTCTAGCGTGAGATTGCCAGCTCCCATATTGAGGCTGGTACCAA
>CAVEMY010000039.1:7705-13775 GCA_963617005.1 Parabacteroides distasonis
GGTCCCCTTTGTTGTGTGAAGATCAACGTTTTGGAGTGTAATCTCAGAAAAATAATCATCAGAGGCATAGGAAGTTGTCGACGAGTTGTGGGTGGTTTCTTTTGTGCCGCTGCTTGAAGAACCCTTTATAAACTGACCGATAACTGTCGCAACATTGCGAGCAGGGGAAGCTGCTGTTGGTTCTTCAATTGTGAGTGTTTGCTGAGCGGCTACGGAAGCACCTGACACAGCAAGAAGAGCGGCCGTTGCTACAACGAGCCTTGATCCTTTCTTTTGGACCGAGGAGGTAATCTCATTACAAACCATCAGAGCTCCGCGGATTTTGGAGAAGATGACGTTGTAGGTTTTGTTCATATCGTGAGCATCCTTAGCGTCGAATCAAAAAATTGAATCAAGCAGATAAACAGCTTCGTCTTGCTACTGCGGAAAGATAGGAAGAAGGGTTTGTTCTTTCTCCGCGGCCAAGAACGAAGCTGTGGTTTTACAAAATACTTTTTTGGATTCTGCCTAGCGACTAGAAGTAGTCAATCATCGATAGACTGGTCTTATTTGGCTCATAAGAGATGCAAGCATTTTTGCCGTTTTTTCAATCGGGTTTACCCGAATAAGGCTGCTTGAGAAAAACATTTCGGAATCGAATTTTTGGGAGATGTTTTGTTATATGAGGTAATGGATTTTTGAATCGAAAGTCGCATCGACCTTTGTCGATGGAGTAGAGCAAACGGATGAGGGGCTCGGGGTTTTCACTGAGTCTGTCGCCAAAAGCTCTTTTTGCCGCAGTTTAGACCGGGGGAGTTGATGAAGCGTTATTGCAAATATGGATTCAGGTTTTCCAAAAAATCGGGATCAACGACATCTTTAAGTTCCTTGGCAAAACTCGACAAAAACTTTTTTGCAGCAAAAGAGAGTTTCCCGTCAGAGCGCAGGATTAATCGGATTTCTCGGTACCCTTTTGGTCTAAGTTCTTTGATTTCTACGCCTTCGACAGGATATTGAAGAACGAGTTTTGGGAGTATTCCAATGCCAAACTCCATCTTGACCATGTTCATGATGGCATAGTCTTCAAACGTTGTAAGACTAATGGCGGGAACCACATCGTGCTTTAGCAAATACGACAAGACAAAATTCGATTTTCCTTTTCCTAGTAGGAAGAAGGATTCGTTTTGTAAGCGACTCACAGGAACAAATTTCATCTTTGCTAGTGGGTGTTCCGAATAGACAGCTAAAAGCAGCTCATCTCTTGCCACTAAAAGAGAATCCAATTCTTCGGTGGTTTCTACGCTGGTAAAGCCGAAGTCCACGCGTCCCGTTTTTACCCAACGCTCAATTTCATCGAAGTCTCCCATGAGGACTTCGTACTGTGTGTTCGGGAAGTGCTTTTTAAATTCCTTAATGACTTTCGGTAGCCAAACAGAAGCGACACTTGCAAAGCATCCAATTCTTACGGTCCCTGTCATGAGTTTAGTCATAGACGACACAGCGGCTTTCACATCATCGTCAGCGAGAACAACTTTTTGAATCAATGGTAGGAGTTCTTGGCCTTCAGGTGTAAGAACAGCACCCGTTTTGGATCTTGTGAATAGTTTGATGTCCCAGAGATCTTCTAAGTCATGAATCATTCGGCTAGCAGCCGATTGCGTGCAGTGCATTTGTTCGGCTGTGGCGCTAAAGCTCCCTGTCATCGCAATTTTTAGAAATGCACGGTATTTCGTGAGGCTCATATCTATGACTTTTTGTAATAGTGATTAGAAAAATTATTCGTTTTACTTATGAGTGTAACAAAAATATGATGCAGGCGTTATTCACTTTTAACTAGAAGTTTCCTCGATTCCTCGCTCATGGATTGTTTTAGCGTCCCGGCCCAGTTACGAGAATCTTTAGGTAAATCCAATGGAAAGTAGCAACAACCGTCACTTAATGATTGGAGTAACTGGAGCCGTTACGGCATACCTCATTTGGGGGTTGCAGCCCATTTATTGGAAGATGCTTGCCGTTGTTGACGCAGGTGCTGTCATCGCTCACCGGTTTTGTTGGACTGCAGTCTTTTTAATTCTCTTTATTGCTCTGTCAGGTCAAATTAACGCCTTGAGAGAAACGGCAATCCAAATATCGCGCAGTAAGAGAGCTCTTTTTTTGCTTCTCTTAATCTCTCTGATGGGTTTTCTGAATTGGTGCATCAACATTTATGCACCGATTAGCGGGCATGTCATCGAATTGGGTATTGGCCTATTCCTCACGCCGATTATGAGCGTTATTTTGGGCGTCTTCTTTTTTCGAGAGTCCTTAACTCCTACGCAAAAAGTCAGTGTTCTTTTAGCACTCGTTGGGATTTTTATCATGCTCTTTAACTTCGGGCAATTCCCCTGGATTGCTCTCGGAGTTTCTTCGACATGGGCTATTTATGGAGCCTTAAAAAAGAAGGTACAACTACAACCAACGATTGCCATCTTCTTTGAGACTGCCATTGTCGTTCCATTTGCATGTGCTTTTTTAATCGCAAGTGGAGAGGCCGACGTTTTCTTTGGACTTCTAACTGAGAATCGCGAGCTTGCCCTTGCTTTGATTGGCACGGGAATCTTGACATCGCTTCCTTTGATTGCTTACACCTACGCAACCAATTACCTTCCGCTAAGCCTGCTTGGATTCTGTCAGTTCTTAAGCCCAATTCTCACGCTCTGTTTGGGCATCTTTGTCTACAAAGAGGCGTTCCATTTAAGTGAATTAGTTCCGTTGCTTTTTATTTGGTTGAGCATCGTCGTTTTCTTTTTTGACCAAGTTCGAAGAGTGCGGATTGCAAAAAAGATCTATCTGTCTGCCACACCTAAACGTGTTTTATAAAAAGGAGGAATGATGAGCACAGCAGAAAAACTAAAAGCATTGCGGGGCCTGATGAAAGAGATTGATGCAAAAGCTCTTTATATCGGCACGACAGATCCACATCAAACCGAATCGGTTTCTTCTCATTGGAAGGCTCTTCAGTGGTTAACAGGATTTACCGGGAGCATGGGATACGCCGTAGTCACTGATGAGGCTGCGCAATTTTGGACGGACGGGCGATACACAACGCAGGCAGTTCGTGAAATTGAGGAAGGAACATTTCACATTAACTGTGTTTCTGAGCCTGGGACTCCTGAATGGAATGAATGGCTCACTAGCCAAATGAAAGAGGGAGACGCCCTAGCCGTCGATGGTGAAGTGCTTAGCGAGGCGATGCTTGAATCGTTTAAGAAGAAACTACCCGTTAAAAATTTACGCATTCTTTATGAGAGAAATCTCGTCGGAGAAATCTGGGAAGATCGCCCTCCTGTTCCCGAGGATTGTATTTGGGAATTGAGCCCTGAATCTGCAATTGAGACGCGTTTTGACAAGTTAACTTCTTTACGTAAGTACCTACAAAAGTACGGAGAAAATGCTTCGACTCTTGTCTGTGGGCTAGATGATGTTGCCTGGTTGACAAACCTACGAGGCAATGACAATCCGCTCTACCCGTTCTTTCATTCGTACGCCTACGTTTCTCAAACTGAGGCGCATCTTTGCACTGATTTGTTCAAGCTCTCTGGCGCCCTGATGCAAAAGCTCAAAGAAGAGGGCTGGACGCTTCACGAGTACAAAGAAATCTTGGATGTGGTTAAGTCGATTCACGCGCCTGCGGTGATTTATGTCGATCCAACGAAAACGCCGTTCAAACTTTTCGAAGCAATTCCGAAAGGTGTCTCCGTTAAAACGGGTTTAGATCTTGTGACGAGCATGAAGGCCAAAAAAAGTAAAGGCGAACAAGAAAACATTCGTCGTGCGAACACAATCGAGGCCGTTGCTGTGATTCGTCTGATGCGTTGGATTGAGGCAAATGTCGCCTCAGGGCAATTGGATGAATATGCCGTCGGGCAAAAGCTCAATGAATTCCGAGAGATGAATTCTCTTTATTTGCAGCCAGCCAATCTTGCGATTGTTGGCTACGGGGAAAACGCCGCTTTGCCGCACTATCGGCCATCTAAAACGATGTCAACAACGATTAAGCCTGAAGGATTTCTGTTGTTTGACGTCTGTGCTCAATACCTTTGTGGCACCACAGATTTAACGCGCACGGTAGCGGTGGGCGAATTAACTGAAGAGATGAAATATGACTACACGCTCACACTGAAAGCGCATCTCACACTGGCCCGACAGAAATTTCCGTATGGAACAACAGGCAATCTCCTTGACGCCGTGACAAAGGCCAACCATTGGAATCATTTGATGAATTTCTCGCACGGTACGGGTCACGGCATGGGTTATATCCTAAACGTTCATGAGGGACCGGCAAAAATCATCACAGAATTTGCGCCGCTCTTTCCGTACGCCCGAAATACCGCATTAGAAGAGGGAATGCTCTTTTCCGATGAACCCGGTCTCTACAAACCAGGTCGGCACGGAATTCGTATTGAAAACTCGCTTTTGGTTCAAAAGGGTATCAAAAACGAATTCGGTCAATTCATGGAATTTGAAACGGTCACGTTCCTGCCTTATGAGCGTAAGGCCATTCTCCTTAACGAACTCACGCAAAGCGAAATTGATTGGATTAATCAATACCACGCAACAGTTTACGTCAAGCTTTCTCACCATCTAAACGAAGAAGAAAAGGCTTGGTTAAAAGAAAAGACTCTTCCACTGTAATAAAAAAATCTTGCCTGCATTTGACTCGAATGTTGGCAATCAAACTAACCAAAAAGAGAGGTTTAAATGAGTGACTTAAATCAAAACAAAAAAGCCGGAATTGGAGGCTACATTGCTTTGATCTTGGCCTGCGTTTTCTTTTCAGGCGTTTTGACTGGAACGCACGCTTGGTATGGCGTTTTTGACTTTGCAACGATTAATGGTTCATTCGGAAAAGTTGTTTCGAGTGTTTCCCTTAATGGTGAATCGATTTCTTCTGCGATGGCGTCATTTCGCGGCAAAGGCGGTTCTGGCGCATTAGATGGTTTCATTTTTGCGCTTACCTTAGCCCCGACCGTAATGTTCGCTTTGGCTTCTATTGCTGTTTTTGAGCATTACGGCGCGCTGGATGCAGCTCGTCAGCTTTTAACTCCTGTCATGCGTCCTTTGGTCGGTATTCCTGGAAGCTGCTGCCTATCTTTTATCTCGTCGATGCAAACAACTGACGGTGGAGCGGCGATGACACGCCAATTAAAAGACACCAAAGAGATTACAGAAGATGAGGCCGATATCTTCGGGATGCTTCAGCTCTCGGGCGACGCAATTCTCGCAAACTTCATGGGTTCAGGCCTCGTGCTTTTGAGTCTTACCGATGCACAGGGCGCAACGATTCCTGTCACTTTAGGAACCTGCATTGTCGTCACGTTTGTTATGAAGTTTTTTGGCGCAAACCTTGCCCGCCTATATATCAAGTTCACCAATAAGAAGGCTGCTTAAAAGCAGGAGAAAGAAATGAGTACAAACAATTCCAAAGTTTTTATTACCGATGTTTTCGTTAAAGGCGCTGTTAACGGCTGGAACCTCATTACCCACTCGACGATTCCCAATGTTTTGATGGCTTTTGTCATCATCAAAATCTTGAATGTTTCAGGGCTTTTGGGAATTATCGGGAAAGTCTTTTCTCCCCTCATGATGCTTTTTGGATTACCTGGTGAGGCAGCCACTGTTTTGATTGCTGGTTGGATGTCAATCGGCGGCGGTGTTGGAGTTGCAGCCGCTCTTATCGATCAAAGTGCCATTGGTGTTAGAGACATTGCTATTTTGTGTCCGGCAATTGTTTTGATGGGCTCTCAGGTCCAGTACATGGGGCGTTGCTTGGGCGTTATTGGCACAAGCGCCAAGCGTATTCCTGTTTTCATGTGCATTTCTGTTATCAACGCCATGATTGCCATGGTCATCATGAATTTCATTGTCTAGAAATTTCTCCTTAAGTTGTTTTATCCCTCCTCCACGGAATCACGAAATCGAAAGGAAAGTAGTGATTCCGCCTTTTTATTTAAGACGGGAAAAAACGTATAGCGCGAAATGATTTGTTGGTGTCCTGATTTGAAAAGAGGACATAGACGTTTAAGCCAATCTTGGATTGGCTTAAACATAG
>CAVEMY010000040.1:0-2798 GCA_963617005.1 Parabacteroides distasonis
AGAAACGCTATCGCCAGTTGAAGCGGCCTACTTGAAATCCCTGCAAAACACCGAAAAAGCCATCAAAAAGAAGATAAAGAAACAATAGGCCAATACGGATTTAGCAAAAGAAGATTGGCGAAAATTCTTAAAACCCTCGCCCTATAAAAAGAGAGCCCAAGAAGGCTCTCATTTATTAAGGTGCAGCGATACTAATTCGCGGGCCGTGCGCTTTTTACTTCAAGCTTCACTTTGGTCCACTCTTTGTCGACTTTTGCTCTAATAAGGTAGAGGTCTCCGCGCCTTACATGCGACCAATCGTCATCGTCATCGAGCTCAGCGGTAATCGTCTGGCCATCGGTGCCTGTGAATTCATATTTATCGCCACGAAGGTGCTTTGTGAAGCGACCCTTAACCATGACGTATTGATCGTCGCGAGCGGAGTCTTTCACTTCCTTAACTGTCATCACTTTTTTGTGATGAAAACCTGTTGGGCGGCCTGAATGCGCTTCTGGACCATCAAAGCCTTTAGGGCCAGCAGCGAAAGCTGTTGACGCCAAACTAAGAGCGAGAGTTGCAGCAAGTAAGAGCGTTTTACGTTGTTTCATCGATTTCAATTCCTAACTAAAAATGTATGCGAGTTACTTTCTAATGATGCTAACACAACACAAGTCCGTGTTTACCCTAAGAAACAAGAAGAAACAAAGAAAGGAAATGTTCGATTTTGAAAAGTCTTCTTCAGAGCGAAAAGCACCAGAACTTTTCAAATATTTGTTCTTTTTGCTAGAGTGCGGCACTTTGATTGAAAAGAAAAAACAAATGAAACCCTTGATTTCGGAAAAACCTAGCTACCTTGGTAAGCGTCCATTTTCTTTGCGTCCCCTTTTTGTTCCCACGGCGCTTTGCCTTGCCCTACTCTCTGCTTCTTTTGCCCATGCAGGTAAGAGCGGTGGCTATGAAAATATCCCCGATACTGGCGATTACGGGAACACAGAGTCTCTAACGGAGAATGATGTTCGGATCACGGGTGAAACGATATCGGGAAGCGTTTACGGCGCTTATACGATGAGTGCTCCTGCCGAAGTATCCAACAATAGCGTAGCCGTATCCGATTCGACAGTTACTAGTAGCGACGACTCCTTCGGTAGCATCTTTGGCGGCTTTGCTTTGGTTTACGGGGGTGAAAACATCCTAGCAACGGCTAATAGCAACACGGTGACCGTATCCAATAATTCAACGATTACCAGCGCTATCGCTGGCGGCAATGTTTATGCCGTATTAATTACTGGAAACACTACGGTCGCCGCCAATAGCAACAGCGTGACCGTATCCAATTCCACAGCCACAGGCGGCATCATTAGCGGCAATGCTATTGTCTTTTACAGCGAAAACGCCACAGTAACGACTAACGACAACAGCGTACTCGTATTTGATTCCAAAATCACAGGCAACATTATTGGTGGCAATGCTCATGCTGAAAGCTACGAGAGTGAAAACGCCATCGCGACAACCAATAGCAACAGTGTGACCCTATCTCGTTCCGAAATCACGGGCGATATCTATGGCGGTTATGCTTATGCCTTTAATAGTGAAAACGCCACAGCAACCGCCAATAGCAACAATGTGACTGTGTCGAACGAGTCCACGGTCAGTGCTGGTAGTGACTCTCGCATTATTGCTGGCTTTTCTTATGCCTATACGGAATCTGAAGAAGCATCTGCAACCGCTAACGATAACAGCGTGATCGTCTCCGAAACTAAAGTCCAAGTCGACATCTTTGGCGGCCAGGCTTATGCCTACACTGAGTCTGGCAATAGCACCCCCGCATCTGGAAATATCACTGTCGTTGCCATAAACAACAGCGTAACCGTATCGGATAACGCCGAAGTCACTGGCAACATCTACGCTGGTTACGCTTACGCTGATGCCTATAGTGGTAGTTGCGCCACTGGCGCTTCTACGACTAGTAGCAACAGCGTGACTCTCTTAGGTTCCAAAGTCACTGGCAACATCGATGGCGGCTATGCTTATTCGAGAAATATTGAAACTGCCACAGTAACTGCCAATACCAACACTGTGACCGTATCCAATTCTGAAGTCTCAGGCGGCATCAACGGCGGCAATGCTTACGCTAAAACCAATTACAGTGGAACCCTTGCTGTTTCGGCCAATACGAACAAGGTCACCGTATCGGGCTCTGAAGTCGCGGGCGACGTCATGAGCGGCAAAGCTTATTCTCAAGTCTACGGCAGTGAGAACGTCAGAGCTACGGCCAATAGCAACACTGTAACCGTATTCGAAACTTCAAAAATTACTGGAAACATCTATGGCGGCTATGGGGAGGCCATAAACAATAAAAACGCCACAGCTACTGTCAACAGTAACACTGTGACCGTATCGAATTCAAAAGTCACGGGCAACATCCATGGCAGCTATACGTATGCTCATACTGTCTCAGGGATTGCCAGCGCAACCTCCATAAGTAACTGCGTTGCAATAACAGACGGGGCCACTGTGAAAACCAGCGAGATTTACGGCGCATCGGTCTTATCTTCTGTAAAAAATAGCGGTAACGGGTCAGCTACATCTATTGCAAGCGAAAACCTCGTTACCATCAGTGACGCAAACGTTGAATCGTCAAAGGTTTATGGCGCCTTCACTTCAGCCACTGCTCTAAATGACGGGATAGCGACATCTGCTGCGAGCAAAAATGTCATTACCATCGAAAACACAACACTCACAAATAGCGACATTTATGGCGGGAAGGCTTTAGCTTTTGCGGGATCCATTCTTGTTGATGAAGATACTTCACTTACTGC
>CAVEMY010000040.1:3327-12959 GCA_963617005.1 Parabacteroides distasonis
GAAAGTTCCTCACTTAAGGCGGGAGACACACTGACCCTTATTTCCAATGCGACAGGAACCCTAACCAATAATGGGGAAACGCTAACCCTTAGCGAAGGCGAAAGTTTTGCTATCACAAGTTACGACGCAAAGATAAGCCTGTCCGAAGGAAAGGTTATCGCCACGATTCTCAGTTCCTCATTTAATCCTGAAACCAAGGTTCTTAACGAAGCTCGAGTCGCGTCTCAAGCTTTTATCAATGGGGCAACGGACCTTCTCCTCAATACCACTATCCAAGGGGGATCTTTCGGAGAAATTCGGGGCGGTCACTCTCGCTATAAGACAGGATCCTCGGCTGACATTGATGGCGTCAATTTAGTGGCTGGTTTCTCTCACAGCATCACGGGTAAACGGGGAGACACAACAGGAGGCGTCTTCTTTGAAGCTGGCTGGGGTGAGACAACAACGCGAAACAGCATTGGCGGCAAAAATCTTAAAGGTAGTGGCAACACCCACTATTACGGCGCAGGTCTCATAGCCCGTTACGAGCAAACTAATGGCGCCGCTTGTGGCTTGTACGCGGATGCATCTTTCCGCGTTGGGAGACTTTCCAATGATTACCACAACAACGATGCGACAAATGTAAGTGGCGAGCGTGTGAGTTTTGATATTGGATCGACCTATTACGCAGCGCACGTCGGGATTGGCTACAAGTGGGATTTAACAAATAACCTTCGACTCGATACGAGTGCGCAGTACATGTGGTCTCACGTCGATAGCAAGAACGTTGCCATTCTGGGCGATGCCTATCACTTCGACTCGACGAACTCACATCGCACTCGTGTTGGCGTAAAGCTCGACTACACGGCAGATAAGCTATGCACCCCCTACATTGGTCTAGCTTGGGAGCATGAGTTTAGCGGCAAAGCCAAAGCAAGAGTGAGAGGAAAAGCGATGGACTCAGCCGATTTAGGGGGATCAACTGGCATTGTGAGCCTTGGTGTGGACTTTAAGCCCGAAGAAAAGAGTGCCTTTCTTTTCAATGCGGGCTTTGTCGGAGAGTTTGGTGTGCGTCAAGGGATTGCAGGCCAACTTATGATGCACTATAAGTTCTAAAGCCTCTTTATCTTTAGCACTTTTCTGCCACAAGTTTAGTGAAGGTCGTCTCTGCCTTCGATTCGTAGCGGCTACTAAGCGTCACAGCGTCAAACAGACGAGTAGTTTCTGGGGCTTTAAGCTTAAAGTAGTTAAGAGTGTTCTCCGTGCCGCTCACTAACCTGTCGCTAACGAAAGTCGCAGCGAGACTGGATTCAGCTAACCGCGCAGCGACAACCAGTTGCCCGGCTTGAAAGAGAATCTTCGGTTCAATCCCTTCTCTAGCAAACATCGCCATGGAGCGTCTATAAAGATTATTGTCCTTCGTTAGAAGAATAAACGGCATCGAGGCAAAGTCCCTAAGGGTGAGCGCTGGCCAATCGCTATTTCGATGGCATCGAGCAATTACATCGCTTGCACTAAGCGCCGCCCGTTGCACGGAATCGGGTAACTTAAAGCGCTTAGGAACAACTAAAAGAAGTTGATCTTCAAAGGCAAACGTTCTCTTAAAGTCCGTTGATGCTAGGGGCTCGCAACTAAAAGTTAAGTCAATACTTCTCTCCTGAAGCATCCCAAGTAGGTCATCAGCGCGGCCATCAATAAGTTTCAAGTCAACGGCAGGGTACGCAATCCGAAAGGCCGCAATGGCGCTTGGCAACACGTAGGCATTAAGAAAGTGCGTTCCTCCCACAGTAAGCGTTCCTGCGTGAAGTTCTGTTAGGTCGGATATCTCGCGGCTGAGTTCCTCTTCTAAAGCGGCAATGGCTCTAGCCTTCGCGACATAAATTACGCCTGCTTCAGAAAGCGCCAAAGACTTCTTTGTTCGAGAAAAAAGCGTGACCCCGAGTGTTTCTTCTGTTTTTTTCACAGCTTGCGTTAACGCCGGTTGTGTGAGCCCCAAAGACGCCGCCGCCTTCGTAAAACTCTTTTTTTCCCAAATGGCAAGGATATAACGCATGGCCTGTAGCGTTGATTTGTTTTCCACGATATGCTCCCAAATTCATAACTTTTAATTATAAGTTTATCAAACTCATTAATTTGCATTATTGAATATCTTGCGCCATCATCTCGCGCTTAAAGTGTGCCCTTTAAGCACACAAACGAACCCAGGGAGAAATCGATGAAGATTAATGCGCTACTCATGAATGAAAAGGACAACGTTGCGACTTGTGTCGCTGACGTTTCTGCTGGAGAAGACGTCGTCTTTCGAAAAGGCGATGACTACGTCACTTTAAAAGCACTAGAACCCATCGCCTACTGCCACAAGATTGCTCTTATCGATATCGCAAGTGGTGCCGACATCATTAAATATGGCGAAAGCATTGGCGTCACAACAGAATCTGTAAAAAAAGGCGCCTGGGTCGCGCACCACAATTTAGTGAGCGTCCCCCGAGACTACGAAAGTGAAATGATTAAACTCTAAGGAGAAAAAAGAAAATGCAATTTCTAGGATACCCGAGAAAAGAAGGTCGCGCAGGGCTCCGCAATCACGTTCTTATTCTCCCCACGTGCGCGTGCGCAAGCGAAAGTTGCCGCATTGCAGCAAGCCAAGTGAAAGGCGCCGTCAATATCGTCTTTAACACCGGGTGCTCAGACGTTGCAGCCAACACCGCGATGTCTCAGAAAGTTCTCACGGGCTTTGCCTGCAACCCCAACGTCTATGGTGTTGTGATCATTGGGCTCGGTTGTGAAACCGTCCCCCACAAAGTGTTAAAAGAGAAGATTCAAAAATTGACGAGTAAACCCGTTGTCTCCTTTGGGATTCAAGATGAGGGTGGCACACTTGTGACAATAGAAAAAGCGGTCCGTGCCGCGCGCGATATGGCAATGCAGGCCGCACTCCAACCCAAAGTCCCATGCGACATCTCGAACCTCCTTCTCGGGATCGAATGCGGTGGATCTGATGCCACATCTGGCATTGCCTGTAATCCGGCAGTGGGAGAACTTTCCGATGCGTTAATCGACCTCGGGGCATCGACGATGATTTCGGAATCGATCGAATGGATTGGCGCCGAACACGTCTTAGCGAAGCGCGCAGCAACCCCAGAACTTCATAACGCTGTAATCAAAATCTGTAAAGACTACGAAGAGCACCTTAAGCTTGCCGGACAAGATTGCCGCGCCGGGCAACCGACACCAGGAAACAAAGCGGGAGGCCTTTCGACTCTTGACGAAAAAAGCCTTGGCTGCATTAAAAAAGGCGGCACGAGACCCATTGTTGAAGTTCTTCAACAAGCTGAAATCCCAACTCAAAAAGGCGCGATTGTGATGGATACCGCAGGGTACGACATCTCGTCAGTGACTTCGATGGTAGCCGGCGGTTGCAACGCTGTGATTTTCACCACAGGGCGCGGCACCTGCACGGGAAACGCCATTGTCCCTGTGCTTAAAGTCACTGCCAATGAACGCACCTTCAAGAAAATGGTCGATAACATGGATATTGACCTATCGCCTGTGATGCGTGGAGAAAAGACAATTGAAGAAGCCGGTCGCGAGATGATCAAAGACATCCAAGAGGTTTGTAGCGGGCGCCTTACGAAAGCTGAGGCCTACGGCTTTTCTGATGTTGCTGTCGACCACGTCTGTCGCTTTGTGTAGTTTGGGATCTTGACCCAATGTGCGCCGTCAGTTTCCGAAAAACAGACGGCGCTTTTTTTGGGCGCAAAAACACAACTAGCGTGGAAGAAAAAAGAGAATCTTATGGGGAAAAGCTCTATGGCGGAAGGGGAGGGATTCGAACCCTCGGTACCCGATTGGATACGCCGCCTTTCCAGGGCGGTACATTAAACCACTCTGCCACCCTTCCGTTTGGGGGCCCGTGCGCCAATTAAGGGTAGCCGTGGTTATAGGGCTTTCCCCTCTTCGCTTAAGACTTCTTAAGCAACGCAGGAAGTCGGGATTATAGACTAAGCTCTAGAGTTTTGTCACAAGAATTTGATCAATTCTGTTGGCTTCCACATCCACCACTTCAAACCGATACCCATTCCAATCGAATTTATCGGTGCGCTTGGGGATTTTACGAAGCATGTACATCATGAATCCGGCCATCGTCTCGTAATTCGTGCTCTCGGGCATGGAGTCGAGTTCGAGCTCGGCCATCATGTCAACAATCGGGGTTGCGCCATCAACAAGCCAGCTTGACTCGTCACGCTTGACGATTTGCTGCTCATCTGGCATCGCAACAAGGTCTCCCATCACAGAGCTCATCACGTCACGTAATGTAATCACACCCACAACAAGCGCATATTCATTGAGAACAACAGCAAAGTCTGATCTCGTTCTCTGAAAGAGCTCTAAGACTTCCGATAAAGAAAGCGTATCGGGAATCATCTGTACGGGTTTCAGTAGCGCCTTATCCTTAAAGGAAATCGATTTGTCTTCTAAGAGGTAGCGCAAAAGAGATCCACTTTCGATGTAGCCAATCACGTGATCTAAATTCTTGTCGCAGACCAAAAAGTGATTCATTGGCGTTTCTGAGACAACTTTCAAAATCGACTCTTTTGTCGCGTCAAGCGTAAAGTACACGACAGACTCACGCGCAGTCATCGCAGCAGGAACAAGACGGTCTTCCAAACTAAAGACGTTTTGAATTACGGCTTGTTCTTCAGGAGCAATGACGCCCTCTTCGGCGCCCGCAACGACGCTAGCTAAGATATCTTCACTGGTGATCTTGTCATCACGCTCAAGGCTCAAACCAAACAAGCGAATCACAGCAAGAGACACCGTCTCGAGTAACCACACAAAGGGGCGAAAAAGCGTTAATAAGAAACGCATCGGCATCTGGCAGACAAGAATAATCTTTTCTGGATGCGCAAACGACAAGCGCTTCGGGATTAAGTCCGAGAAAATCACCAAACTAAAGGTAATGAGGAAAAACGACGTGCAAGATCCAATCTTATCGGCTAAGTCTGATGCGATGCCAAAGTAATTCTTCAGTGGCCAAGCAATGTAGGGAGAGAATAAATCCTCACCAATAAAGCCCGAAATAATCGCGCACATATTGACGCCGATTTGCACGACTGTGACAAAGTGTCCGGGGTGTTCTTTGATCTGAAGGACGCGCTCAGCGCGTTTGTCGCCACGTTCGGCTAAGACTTGAAGACGGACTTTGGTCGAAGCCGCTAGTGAGATTTCCGACATCGACAAAAAGCCACTAATAAGAATAATCACGATTAAAAGAAGGATTTGCGTCGTAAGACTCATAGGCATGTACTCATAAAAAAATTAATAGTCATATTTTAACAGAAACGGAAGAAAAACTCTAGTTAAAACAAACCATATCTAAGGATTAGACCCTAGGTAGGAGGCGCATTCCGTGAAAAGAAAAGTCGCGAAATGAGAGTGGACGCTTTCTTTTTGGTTCTCTTTTCTTTTAAAAGAAATCTCCCCTCTTCTCTTTTGATTGTCTTCCGATAAATCAATTGACTTCTATAATTCAACTAGACAAAGTAAATTCATAATTTAGTTTTGTTGGACTCTAGCAATGTATATTCAGAGAACAGCCGAAGTCGCTGTAAAGCGCCTGAGCCGTGAATTCAAGATTCTTCTTCTTACAGGTGCCCCAGGGGTTGGGAAAACGACATTACTTAGGCATTGCGACAACACCCGTGAGTACGTGACGCTTCATAATTTATTTGAGCGAGAAATGGCTATCAACGACCCGCAAGGGTTTCTCGCGAAACACAAGCCTCCCATTATCATCGAAGAAATTGACTTAGCTCCCAATCTTCTTTCCTTTATCAAACTCGCAACGAGCGAGAGCGAAAAGAAAGGCGCGTATTGGCTTACGAGCTCACGGGAATTCTCAGCCATAAGAGGCGTCCCCGTTTCTCTTACTGGATACGTTGGGCTCTTAAATCTTATGGGATTATCGCAAGCCGAACTTGCCGGGAATCCAAAGCAAGAGCCCTTTTTCCCAAGTGAAAAGCTTACGAAAGGAAAAAACATAAACCCAACGAGAAGTGAAATCTTTAAGCGTATCTTTACGGGGTCCTTCCCCGCTTTAAATGAAGCAGGATGCACGATTGATCGCGAAGCGTTTTATAACGACTATCTCCTAGGCATTATCGATGACGCACGATTGCATTTAGGAGTCACCGACGCCTTCCTCTTTTTTAAGCTTCTGCAAGTGCTCGCCACAAAAACGGCGCGCCCCTTTCAATATGCAAAACTTGCAAGTGCCGTTGGCATCACGGAGCCCACCGCAAAGAAGTGGCTCTCGTTTCTCGTCGCAGCGGACCTTGTTTTTCTTTTGCCGCCCTGCGTTGCGAACAAAAAGCGTCGCATGACAAAGATGCCTAAGCTTTACTTTTGTGACACGGGTTTGTGTGCCTATTTAACGAGATGGCCCAATGCAGAAACGCTAGAAAGCGGTGCGATGAACGAGGCTTTCTTTGAAACGTACGTTGTTAGCGAAATACTCAAAAGTTATCGGCATAACGGAAGGCGTCCGCCCCTATTCTGGTATCGGGACACAGAGCAAAGAGAAATCGATTTAGTTTTTGAAAGGAATGGAAAACTGCACCCTGTTGAAATTACGCTTAACAGTTCTCCAAATCGCTCTATCACGAAAAACTTCAAACGCATCGAGCATTCTGGCTTCGGCGCGGTTATTTGTCCCTGTGAGTCCTTGTATCCGATTACAAGAAGCGATAACGCTATTCCTTTAGGCCTTATCTAAAGGAAACGACATCGCTCAAATCTATAGCCTTAAGCGATGGTTTTAGTCTCAAGCGCCCAATTCTTTAAGGGCTTGAAGTTTCTTTCTCCGAAACATAGCGTTAGCGGCAAGCCAGGACTTCGCTGAAACAGAGAAGATTGCCTCTAGTTTTAAAGCAAGTTCACGCGTTAATTCGGTGTCGCCATCCATAATCTCCGTGAGTTCCTTTTCGGTTATGCCAAGCTCTTGAGCAAGAGCACGTGGCGTGCTGCCTTTTGCTTTAAGAAGTTCTTTAATCGTTTCTCCAACAGAGACTGCCGTTGTGTGTACTCCTCGAATAAACATCGTTTCCCCCGTCAAGATGTTCCTTTTCGTGTATTTTACATCGCGCAACTCATCAATACCACCAATTTTTGTCACGAAACAGTGTAAAATGCCGATTAGAGCAAAATTTTTGCATGAAACTTACTTTTGGAGTGGTCAATGCTAGTTGATTTTCGATTTGAAAACTTCCGTAGCTTTAAAAATGTGCAGACCCTTAGCATGGCAGCCTTCGAGCGCATGCGTGAAGGTCTTGAGTCTCACTCAGTTGCTAGTAATCGAAATGACATTCCTCGACTCTTAAAGGTTGCCGCCCTTTATGGACCGAACGCAAGCGGAAAGTCCAATGTCATTAAAGCGCTTCAATTCATGCAAGCAAAAGTGATAAACAACGTCCCGCTCTCCAATTTAGGCTACTCTAATCTTTCATTTCGCCTAACAGAAGAGACAACAGAGCGCCCCACCAAGTTTGAAATCTCATTGCTTTTAGATGGTGTCTGCTACCGATATGGCTTTTCAATCCTTCACGATCAGATACTTGAAGAGTACCTTTTAGCCTATGTCAAAGCGATTCCCCAGACTTGGTTTGATCGCACGTGGGACAGTGAAAAAGAAGAGTACCACTACAAGTACAGTCCTTCTTTTAAAGGAATCAAAAACACCTGGGAAAAAGCCACACGTGCTGATGCTCTCTATTTAGTAGCAGCGACAATGCTAAATTGTGAGCAGCTTAAGCCGATTTACGACTGGTTTAATACAAAACTCGTTGTTGTCAATGAACTCTCGCCCTTGAATATCGGATATACAGCTAAGAGGGTTCTTGATAGTCATGACAGCACAGCTGTAGATAAGCTTTTGAAGGCTGCTGACTTAGGAATTAGTCAAACCTACGTCGTTCCAAAACAAGCAAAGAGAGAAGAACTTCCCTTTGACGCGATTAAAAATAACGTTAAAGTGTACGATGACTTCGCTAGAGCTTACGAGGTCTATTTTGCCCACAGCACAAAAGAAAGCACTGTGGCGTTTCCTTTAGCAGAAGAATCGATGGGATCTCAGAAACTATATGCACTCGCAGGTCCCTTACTTGAAGTAATCGACAGGGACGTTGTTCTTGCCATCGATGAAATGGATGCGAGCCTACATCCGATGATTCTCGAAGAAATTATCCGCCTCTTTAACCACCATAAAGGAAACGGCAAGGCGCAACTTATCTTTACGACACACTGTGATTCGCTATTAGAGAATTCAACCATTCCCAACTCGAAGGTTGACCCCGTATTAAGACGAGATCAAATCTGGTTTACAGAGAAGAATTTCCAACTCGAATCAAACCTCACCGCTTTATTGGAATTTAAGCCAAGAAAACAAGAATCCATTCGAGATGGCTACAGACGAGGACGCTATGGCGCGTTGCCAATGATTTCAAGCATGTCGGAGTAGCGCAAGTGGCAAGAAAAGTTTTAGGGAAACCCAGCTATAGACGAGCAGAAGGTTTAAAGCGGGTTCGAAATCGAATTCTGCTTGTTGTCGAAGGACGGCGCACAGAGAAGAACTATTTCGTTGACCTTCTGAACACGGAACGCCTTAGTGCAGTGAGAGTTGAAGTGGTGAGCTCGGAAAAAACGAATCCTATAGGTATTGTTTCTCACGCAAAAAAGTTAATTGAATGCGGAACAAATCGCTTTTACCCAAGAAGCTTCGACTGTGTTTTCATCGTCTTCGATCATGACGGAAGAGACAAGGAGTACTTCGATGCAATCGAATTGACCAACAAGCTCAATCTGCGTTACAAAAACGAATCAAAAAAGAGCATTCACTTTGTCGCCATCGCTTCCAATCCCAATTTCGAATTGTGGTTTCTTTTGCATTACGTGAGGATTTTCCCGCACGAGATGACTTCTTCGGATGTTCTTCGAGAGCTGTTGAAGTACTGGCCTCAATATCAGAAAAACACCGAAGAAACCTATCAGGCAACAAAAGAAAATCTAGCAATAGCGAAAAGCAATGCAAAGAAACTGCGCGAAAGCCATGACCGCACGAAACAAGACGTCATTACGTACGTCGATATCCTCGTCGAGAAACTTACACGAGAACTCTGAAATTTAAATCAGTCCTTTTTTAAGCTAGGCCACTCTCAAAATCGCCATAAGTGGCCCGGTCCCAAAGAGAAAAGATTTCCCTTAATAGGGAAAAACCTAAACGTCTCCTGCCACAAGGTGGCAGGCCACAGTGCGAGGCCCGTTCTTTCCCATCAAAGTCACAACCTTCGGGAGTTCCTCTTTACAGCGCTTTGTCGCATATGGGCACCTCGGGTGAAAGGGACAGCCCGAGGGTGGCGCCATAGGGCTTGGAACCTCGCCACGGGGTATTGCAATCTGATGCCTATCCTTTTCGATTGTCGGAATCGCCGAGATAAGCATCTTCGTATAAGGGTGTAAGGGCTCGGTAAAGAGGCTTTCTCGATCTGCCGTCTCAACCAAGTGACCCAAATACATGACGCCCACTCGGTGGCTTACGTGGTGAACAACGGCTAAGTTATGCGAAATAAATAAATACGCAATCCCGATTTCTTGCTGCA
>CAVEMY010000041.1:0-9033 GCA_963617005.1 Parabacteroides distasonis
ATGTACAGGCGCCAACCTTCTTTGGACACTATTGGTTGACACCGGAACAAATGAAACCCCTCACCGAATTTGTCGCGTGCTTAGACTCAAGTTGCGTCACCTCAAAGCAACTAACGGCCTATCGCTACGACGCGGGAGACGAGAAAATTTCTGGCGAGCGTTTCGTTTCTTTTAAGCCTTAAGAGACATTTCTTTTTTAGTAGCCCGAAGACTTGAATTTTCGAGCGGCTTTCATCGCCTTCTTTAAGAATTCCTCATTGCTATCGAGGCTCGTTTTGACGCCAATGAAAGCCGTCCCGCCTCCTGTCCAAGGCGTTCCATAGTCAAGCGGGAAGAAATAAACATCAAGATCTTCGAAAAACTCCATTTCTTCTCGCGTGCCGCAACTAAGCCCTCTTTTTTGGGCAATCTCTACAGCAGGTTTGAGCCAATCAACATAGCGAGAATTAAGGTCTTCGACAATGGCAACCACTTCGCCGTATTCGGTATCGTCGCCCACCGCAGGCATCTCAAAAGGCCAATCCCCCATCATAGTGTTTCGCTCCTTTTCATCATTGATGAAATCTTCAGAACTCAATGCAAATTAACTTCTCTAATGGAGTCACTATATCGAGAATTTTTCGGCAATCTTCCCTTTCTCTTGGTAATACCTCAAGGCTTCTTCAAATAAGGGATTCAATAGGAAAGAAATGCCTTTAGAGAGGGTCTTGTAGACCCTCCTCTTAATGCGATGAATCGACGCTTAATCGCCTAGCCAGAAAATAAATCTCCAATAACTTTAGAGCTGCGGGGTAATTAAAAGAAAACGCCTAAAGCTAGGCTCTCCCTTGTGACGACAATGGCGATAAGCACGTAAATTAACTAGCGGCACGCATTAAATAGACCTGAAACGGGGTCTAACTCGCGCCATTCCTAAAAAGTTCTTAGGCGCTCTTTTTTAGGATCTTCGTCTTTTTCGATGACTTAATGCGAGCGACGTTTTTGTACGCGGCAACCCAGCCGTCAAGCCAGATGCTGTCCTCGATGACGACCTCAAGCTTCCAAAGCCCACTGCGTGTCTTTGTGAGTTTTTGCGTGGCATTAAAAGGCGTTTCCTTAAGGTTTAACGCCATCACATCGTTTTCAAACTCGACAACCCAATTGACCTTCTCACCGTTGGAATAATTAAAGTGACGATCTGCCACATAGCTTGCTAGAGAAAAGTTCTTGGGCCGTGCAAAATGCGTGGTCGTAAGAGACGCCTGGCAAATCCGGTGTAGCGCTAAGTGTCGGTAGTTATCATAGCTATCGAATTGGCAAACAAGATAAAGGCGAGAGTCTTGCTGCACCAATCCCAAAGGCATCACATAGGCCTTCGTCTTCTTTTCTTCGCTATTGATGTAGGTAAGATTAATCTTCACATCCAAGTAAAGCGCCTCAGAGATCACATCAAAGATTCGGGGCTTAACTTGCGCCGGGACCTGTGGAAGACTTGCTGGGATATAGCAGACTTTCTTTTGCCAGAGTTTTTTTCGATTATCCGCTTTTCCTTCCGAGAAAAAGGCTTTGGCTTCATCGTAGAGGTGGCTTAGTCCCTTTGAGATGCTCGGAGGTAATTGAAAGCGCATACGCTCTTCAACTAGCCGCAATAGCAACGCTTCGCTTGGCGTCATCGTATCAAGACCCAAATTACTTAAGAGCTCAACGCGGCGATACCCGTAGGGGCGCTCACGCGTGTCACACTCCACATCAAAGCGACCGCACTCAGAAATGGTTTTCAAAGTCCGCTGCATCGTACGCGTTGAAATCTCAATTCCGTCAGCGGCTAATGCCTGACGCAGTTCTTCGGCTGTGATGCGGCGATTCCTGGGAATCCTTCTTAGGATTTCAACAATGTTGATCGCTTCCAATAGGCTCGATGTATCTCTTGACATACCTCACTCCAACCACGATTTTGGGTTTCTTCGCGAATATAAGCTTTCATGCGTCAAATTATGACGCGTATCTCATTAAGATGGAAGTGAATCAGAAAAGAACTTTGTGTGCGCCAATGCGAAAAATTCAAATAAAATCCAATCAGAAGTTAAGCAAAAAACCGGCGCGCTCTTTTATCTCTTAATCCTTCGTTAATTTCCCGCTACCTATGATTCGACTTAACCGATACCCCGATGAAAAAGAAATCGATTTGAAAGCCTCGCTTTGCACGATGGCGTCCCTTCCGATTGAGTTTTACGTTGCAAAAACGGGGACGTCCATCTTTATTAAATCGGTCGTGAGAAACTACAAAGACTACGACTTCTACGCAACGCGTGCTCTTTTATATGGCTTTTACGCCGAAGACGAATTGCGGCATGAATTTGGCGGCGCCTTTGTCGATGCGGATGACCCTGAACTAAAAAATCTTGACTTTCAAATTGTCAAGCGCCCTTATGTCAGTAACGCCATTCACGGTATGGGTTTGCAGACGTACGCTTTAAAAATCGGGAAGAAACTTCCGAAGGCTACTCTAAGTTTCTTGATGTCCTTTTATGTAAATCAATGCGAAGAAGACCCAGTCGTATTCTTAGAAAAAGCGCTTTTTGGCGAAGAGGGAAACATTGCGGCATCGTTTGCGAAGAAAGACGAAAAGATCTTTATTCGGCTTGACGTTCTCGCAACCTTCAACGATGAGAAGATGCAAGAGGCAATGAAGTGGACATTGCGCTTACTTCACTATCTTACAAAGCACTTTCCATTTTCTCCGGTCCCGAATGTCAATGAAAAGAATCACCACCGAGACGTGCCCGAATTTAGCATCGCGAATCTTGAAATCGATGTTGAGACAGAGAAGCGAACCAATCCGCTTTTTCGCCAGTACTTAGGCGAGAAGATTCACGCCTTGTCGATTTTCGATGTTGGAGCAAAGTGGGAAGCGATTACCCCATCGAAAAAGGCGCTTGAATGTATCGATATCACCCGAAAAGTTCGTCTTGAAGGCGAACACGCTTGTCACGCTTAAAAAGTTTATTGTTGGAGACAGACCATGTTAAACGCTAAAGAACTTGCAGCAATTAATGCAATCTTTCACGAATACCCAGCGCGCGTTGCGCAAATTGCCTCGTGGATTCTCGATCAAACACCGAACTACGTTGACGACAACTACGGCTTCAAAGTCAACATCACGAAGCTCTACGAAATGGAGGAAAAGACCGAGGAAAATAACCTTCGAAATCTACCCTGGGCACTTTTATCGAGTGAAGAGGACGTTCGGCACGTCTGCAACTTTGTTGCCCGCCACATCGATGACGGCACCTTTGAGCGACAATGCCCACCGAGAAGATGGCGCTCTTTAATTGATGGAACCATTCACGTCGACGTTGACCCCATTGATAAACCCTTTAAGGACTACACAAAAATTGAGCGCTACCCCTATACGCCGATCACGGCATTTCGTTACGAGGACCACTATTTAAGTGAAAAGGAAGTCGCAGAGATTAATGAAATTTTTCACGGCTACCCCGCGAAAGTCGCAAACATTGCCCGATTTATCCTAGAAAAGTCACCTCTTGATGAAGACACAGACTACGGGTTTGTCACCGACATCGAGGCACTTTTTAAAAAGGAAAGCGAGGTAGGCACAACGAAAGACTTGTGCTGGCACGAACTAAGTGATGCTAAAGAGGTTAAACAAGTTTGCGACTTTGTCTTAAAGCACATTGCCGATGGCACTTTTGATGTAAAGAAAGAATCGCTTTCTACAAAAGAAAGAGCGGACTTTGATAAGCCCTTTGAAGACTTAAAAGAAATCGCCTCCTTTTCTTACGATGTCACGGGTGGCTCAACCTAAGTTGAAGGCTGTCATAAGAGAAATCGCCTCCTTTTTTCGCGATGAGTTAGGAGGCTCTGCCCCATAAATAAGCGCGTTTTACGACGCTAAAAACCCAATTGCCAAAAGACTTTTCGTTAAAATTCTTCAATCTTTGCCACGCGTCAAGAAACGCACCTTTTTAGGAGAGAAAAGTGAGCCTACATTTAATTACAGGTAACTCCTATCGGGCACTTCGTAGCCGCCTAATCGATCAAATTCAAACTGAATTTCATCGCATTGTTAGTCGTGGCGACGATCCCGTTTTCTCTCCGATTCCGATTGTCACAACGCCAGCGATTGGGGACGATATCTGTCACGCCGTGGCGAGAAGCGACGCGAAAGTGGCAATAGGGCTACGCTTTGACAAATTAAATCGTTGGCTAAAAGGCTATGGCTCGCTCTTTTTAAAAGGCACGGGACTCGATAGAGAACTCGACTGGCTTATCTGGAGCATCCTAAAAGAAAAGAAAGAGGGAAATTCTTTTAAGCCTTTTGAAGTAAGGCTCGAAAACTACGTTAAGGATAAAAACGACTTTGAACTCTTTTCTGTGGCAAGCCGCATTTCAAGTACCTTCGTGCAGTATCTGAACTACAGAGCCAATTGGGTCTTTGAGTGGTTAGGGCTTCCTTTAGAGCAAAGCGTGCCAGATAAAGAACTTGATGAAGCCAAAAAGCATCCCGACTACCTTTGGCAGGTTGAGCTTTTCAAAGAAATTAAAAGTCGCTTAAGCGTCGAAAAACCCAATCAAAGCGCGTTTCTTAAGACAATTGAAGACTTTGTCGTAAGTCTTAATAAAGAGGATAGCGAAAAGGCCAATCCAAACGCCATCCCCGATTTCTTTTTTATGCCCGAGGTGATTCCGCCCTTGGCACTCCCTTTTATTGAAAAAGTCGCAAGAGAAAAAGACGTTTACGTCTACTTGATGCGAAATACCCAAGTTGATTTCACAGATCTCTTGGGATCAAATAGCTACCTAGAGCGCAATGCCAAAGAAAACGCGAAGTTAATCGAGCGCTTTGAGGCCTTTGACCCCAAGGACGCCCTGCAACACGATTTTGCAAAAGAAAAGACTCTCACTGCGGATACTCTTCCCTTTGAGCGCCATGCGTGCGATTCGGTCTTGACTCGCCTTCAAGAAGCCGTCTGGGAAAATCGGACTCCAGACTTTACTGGCATCGATTTCTCCACGGATACGTCGCTACGCATCGGAAAGGCCCCGAGCCTTGCCAGAGAAATTGAAACCGTCATCGATTGGATCTTTGCGATTAAAGAAAAAGAAGGAAAGAACCTTACTTCTGAAGAGATTCTTGTTTTAATGCCCGATGTCGCAAAAGCCGCTCCTCTCATTGAGGGCATTATGGCTACTCTCCCCTCGCGCTACGTAAAAAAAATCGAAGGAGAGTTTGAAGAGCCCACATCCATTGCCTACAACATTTTGGGCGACGCAACAGTGGATGCTTCGCAACTACCACGAGCGTTTTTTGCCATCGCGAAATTCTTGGATTCCGCCGCTGACTTCGAAGGCTTTACACAACTCCTACGCTTTAAGGCGCTTGAGAAGGCGTGGCACCTTACGGCAGACACGAGTTCCATTGCCCTTAAGTGGCTATCGTGTGCTGGCTTTCTCTCAGGGCTCGATGATGAACACCTTGAGGTTTTAGCAAAAGCCAATCCTGCCCGTGCGCTTTATTTTCATTCAGACGGCACGTTAGAGCGCGCCCTTGAACGCCTGATGCTTTCTGATGCAATCAATGACAATGGACTTGCCTCCTTCTTTAAGGTTAAACCCATAAACGGCACGGAAGTCGGTGGCTACAACCGCGTCAATGAAAACCTCGAGATTCTTACCGCGCTTTGCCATCTTTATAAAGCCTTTAAGAGTGTCAGTCAGGGTATTTGCGAAAGAAAAACGGGGCCCGAGTGGCTCGCTTGGACGCACGAAGCAATCGAGTGCCTATTCCCAGGGCTTGAGGCCGATAGCGAATTCGCTGACGAAATCGCGACACTAATGGATGCGGCCAATCACATTGCTAACGCGCAAACCCGAGTTTTCCTTGAAGGACAAACGCTCGATTACCCCGCGTGGATTAAAGCACTTGAACTTGAAACGGGTAAATCCTCAGGACGAAATAAACCCTATGGCTCTGTGACATTCGCAAGTCTCACTTTGATGCGGTATTTGCCGAAAAAGGCGGTTGCCTTAATTGGGATGGATGAAGATTCGGCATTCCCAGGGAAAAATAAAGAAGAAGAATTCTCCCTTATGAGCGTTGGGACTCCTTGGCCAGGAGACATTGATACGCGAGCGGCCAACAGAAATCGCTTTTTGGATGCCATCCTTACTGCAGAAAAGTATGTCTTTATCAGTTACAACGCCGGAACCGACCCCAAAGGGAAAAATCAATTAAACCCCTCCTCTGTCGTTCAAGATCTTTTGCAGTGGCTTAGTTTCGCGGGGCTTAAAAAAGAAACGATTGAGTTTCCGATTCCTTTGATGAGTTATTCGGATGATATGTTTACGGAAAAACGAGGCGCGCGTTTCTGGAACGGGCACGATGCGATTGCGAGCGTAAGTCACAAAAATGCCGTTCAAAGCCACTATGGAGCTCAAGAAGCCCTCTTTGTCGATACCTTAGATGAAAGCCTCAATCCGGTCGACAAAGAGCTTCCACCAATAGAAATCCCCGAAAAACTTCACTTAAACGACTTAATGAAGTGCTGGAATGAGCCCGATAGTTTCGTTGAAGGCCTGCTGCGCCTGGGGTCCCCTGAACTCCAAGCCGACGAGGCAGACCCTTGCACGATTACAACATACGAAAATCGCCTCTTTGAAAGCGCTGCAAAGCGAAAGATCTTCGCTGAACTTGAAAGGCTCTCGGTTGCGCCAGGCTCTATCGACCTAGAGGGAGAAAACCTCATTGAGGCAGCAGGGCTTGAAACCATCAAAGACTACATTGAAACCACGCCACAGTTTGGCGCAGAAGGCGTTCGAGGAAAAACCTCCAAGGCTCTTTTAAAAGAAGTAGCGTCTTTGTATGTCGCAAAATATGAAAGTGGCGCTGCCTTTAAAAAAGAAAAGGCCCTTACCATTCCTCTAAAAACAAAAGACGGAAAACAGGTTGACCTTCTTGTTCCTGAAATTGAAGTCTCTAGCGCGGCACCCAATGAGTCGATTCTTGTGAATTTTTCAAATAGAGAAGCCGCAAGAAACACGGCCTTATATATCGCGCACTGCGCAGCTGGCGCCAATCTAAGTCTTACATCCCTATCGTGGGATAAAGGCGCCGTTCAAACAGGAAAACACGCGGCAATCGAAAAAGAAAACGCACAAAGCCTTATTCATGCACTTTTTACGCATTACGAGAAGACCGTAGAAAAGTTCTTGGTGACGACAACGCCCGAGCACTTTAGTCCCGTGGCAAAGCCTCCGAAGTTCTCTACCCTTTTTCGAGGGCGAGAAAAACTCAAAGACGATTTCTCTGAAGAAAAGAAAAAGGCTGACACGCTCTTTGGCGAGTGGCTCGGTTTATATGACAAAGCCGCGATTGAAAAAGAAGTGCTCTCTCGTGAGGCCTCAAAGAAAAAGGCAGCGGACGCTCTTGTGAAGGTCAAAGCTACTGAAGAAAAGATTGATGCGAGCTATAAGAAAATCGAAGCGCTAAAAGAAGATCGGAAAACAGCGAAAAAACCTGAGTCGGTGGATAAGAAAATTGCTACCGAAGAAGAGAAGATCCGGAAAAATAGCGAAAAGCTTGCCACGCTAAAAGACAAAGCCGACAAGGCCGATGAAGCTTATAGACAGGCGTCGGATAAACCTTCGAACTTTTCTGAAGAAATGCGCCAAGCGAAAACCCTAGAACTCAGGGACGCTATCGAAAAACTCGGTGAAACCATTCGTGAGTAGAAAAATGACCCAAGAAACGATTGAAACTCTACCTAAAAACGCAGCAACTGACGTTTCACCAGTCCCCACCTTTGATTGCTTAAAAAGTGCGATTGATGGCACGTGGCTTATTGAAGCGAGTGCTGGAACGGGAAAAACCTACTCTCTCGTGCATCTTGTTGCGCGCCTTGTTGTTGAAAAGAAGATTCCCATTGACAAGATTCTTCTTGTGACCTTTACGAAGGCGGCAACCGCAGAACTTGCTGAGCGTGTACGAAGCCTTTTTGCGCAATTTATCGCTGGAAAGAATCTTGATGCTATCGAAGAGGCCCTTCGAAATCGCTGGATTGAAACTCCTGAATTTTCTGACTACGAGACGTTACTAAAGAGAGCGATTTCTGAATTCGATGATGCCTCGGTCTGCACAATTCATAGTTTTTGCGAGCAAATGCTCTCGGAGTTCACCTTTTCTCGCGCAGGTCTTTACGACACAGAAGTTGGGGACGACACAACTGTAATTCATCAAGCCGTGGACGAACTCTTACGCGCTACTCTCAAGAACCCAGACACAAGCGACACACTAAAAGACGAAATCCTTACCTCTAACAATTGGGAAGCGATTGCGACAAAACTTATTGCTGAAGCCGATGATGTGATTCAAAACGTTCAATTTCTTGAAAAAGAAAAAGGAAAGAAAGGCGAGACCTCGGAACTCACCGCTTCTGAAGAACTAAAAGCCTGGTTCCCAGAATTTACGCTTGCTGTGAAAAGGCGCGTAAAAGAACTCAAAGCCGCGCAAAACATCACGTCTTTAAATTCGCTTCTCACAGACTTTCAAGAAGCCATCCACGAAAGCACTGAACTCTTAAGCCACGTCAGAAGCCGCTATCGAGCCGTTTTAATCGATGAATTCCAAGACACGGACCCCGTTCAGTATGACATCTTTAAAACACTCTTTTTGGATGCTGGGAGTCTAAAAAAGGAAACACTTCCTACATCCGTCATTTTTGTGGGAGACCCCAAGCAATCGATCTATGGCTTTCGCTCTGCGGAACTTGATACCTATAACGAAGCGAAAAAACATATCGAGGCTATTGCTGGAACTAAGGCAATTCTTCAATTGCCGAGAAACTTCCGCTCCACTCCTGCGCTCGTGGAAACGGTCAATGCCTTCTTTTCTTTCCCCAATAGCTTTTTAAGTGATATTGCCTTTTTTAATTCGGAATTTTCCAAAGGAACAACACCACTTTTAAGAAGAGTCGTTTCTTCTGACGGCTCGGAACACTATGAGGTAGTTCCTCCCTTTGAGTGCTGGACAAACCC
>CAVEMY010000041.1:9043-12517 GCA_963617005.1 Parabacteroides distasonis
GGCTTACCCTAGGGGAAATCGCCGAAATTGAAAACGAAGCAATCGCCTACGATATCGTGCGCCTTTTAGAAAAAGATCAGGAAGGGAAGCCTCTAACTTACCGCAAGTTAGCGACAGTTGATTCTGAAGCCATTCCCTTAGAACCGAAAGACATCGCCATCTTGGTTCGTAAGAGAAATGATGCGAGTGCCATCATTGATCTTTTAACGCAATTCGGAATCCGTACCCGCATTAAAAGTGACGACAGCGTCTTCAATACCGCTGAAGCCGTTGAACTGCACACGATACTTAATGCGGCAATCTTTCCGGAAAACGAGACACTTGTAAGCGAAGCTCTTTCCACATCCTTGGTCGGTCTTACGCTCACAGAAATCACGAGTGACGTTGAAAAGCGCGTGCTCTTTAAAGAACACTTGAAAGACTTTCTTGAGATTGTCGGTAAGAAAGGAATCTTTCCTGCGTTTAGTCTACTTCAAAAGCACTACAAAACACTTGAACGACTCCTACCGACAAAAGAAGGAGAACGGAAACTTACCAATTACCGTCACCTTCTTGAACTCTTACAAGTCGAGCAGCGACAAACCGCAAGCGCCCAAGGTTTAGCAACCTACTTGGGCCACAGCATCCTTCGGGCAACCGACGGAGAAAACACCGAAGAAAGCACCGTACGCATTGAAAATAACAGCAATGTTGTCAATGTCGTTACGATTCACGCAAGTAAAGGTCTTGAGTATCCCGTGGTCTATCTCGCTCGAGCTAGTTGCAACACGGTGCAATCGCGCTTTAAGAGTTGCCTATTCCGAGAAGGGAAGGGAAAAAACCGCCGTTTCCTCGTTAACCCCGTTGGAGTTTCTCCAAAAGAGCACGAAGAAACCTATAAACGCGATGAAGAAGAATGTACAAGGCTTGCCTATGTCGCAATGACTCGGGCCTCCTCTCGCCTAGTTCTCCCTTTAATGCTGGGTGTTAACGCTAACGCTCGTAATTCCAATGCTGACAAAAACGACAATGAAGCCAAACTCCCCTTTGATAAAGAGAATGTGAGATCAAGCTATATCCGCTCTTTATTTGGAGAAAGTGCCTTTGACATTGATTCCGTCCCACGCAAACAAGAAGAAATCAGAGAAAAAATCGAACAATTTTCTAAAGCAATTATTGAGCAACTGATAAAAGAAGATGTAGCGGCCGTTACGCTTTCTATTTACCAAAAACAAGGTGCAGGGAATGGAAAGGAATTAAAGAAACTTCCCTCTGAGATTGACGCTCAAGACCTCTTTACATTTACACCCTTACCCGAGGTGCATGCGGCTTTAGAGGCAAAAGAGAAAAGCTTCTTACAAAAGAAAAAAGAAACCGGTGCGGCTGAATCCTTCGTTGAGGCCGATGACCCAGTGTCCCTTTCCTGCGCCTGGCAACGCCCGAGCTTTACCTCAATCTCAAGACGCTTTCTTGAGCAGCCCTTTGATGCGACAAGAAACGCCGCGGGCTTTCGAAGTTTTATGGCAGGAGCTGACGCTGGGGACTTCCTACATAAATTAATTGAAAAGGTCATCAACGTCGGGAAAGCCAATCCCGCCTTCGTTTCTTTAGGAAACCGAGCGGAACTTCACCAATTCTTAGAAAATGAATTTAATAACGCAGCGCTCTTTAAAACATTAAAGGCGGATGACACGACAGAATTTCCCTTTGACCCTGAGGCACTTATTGCTACAAAAGAAAAACCGGGGCTCGTTTTAAATGCTTATTGCTATCACTTAGCGTGGTTAAAGCAGTTTTTCGATGCCTTGTTAGATCAACCGCTTTTCACCAACGGGCCGACACTAGCTAACCTCATTGAAAAGAATCGCCTCGTTTCTGAATTGGAGTTTCATTTAAGTGCGGCTCCTGGGCTCACGACAATCCGACCCGAGACTGTCGCCCAAGCTGTCTTTGATACCGACGCGACAAAGATTGTCTCCCAAAACGATTGGGGAAAGATTCAAAACGCCTTAAATGGCTTTTTAATTGGAGAAATCGATCTACTCTTTAAAGACGACGCGGGGAAATACTGGATTGTTGACTGGAAAAGTAACAAGATTGAAACCGAAAGCCACGCTTGCGACGTATCAGCCAATTACGAGACTGAAGCCATGCACGCCGTGATGAATCAACACTACTATCACTTACAGGCCCTTCTTTATTTAACAGCGCTTTATCGCTACATAAAAAGTATTGACCCCGAACACGATCGAGAAAAAGCCCTTGAGAAAATCGGAGGCGCGGTCTACGTCTTTATGCGCGGTATTGGTGGAGAACCCCAATACGGGCGCTATTTCATGGCAATTGCTGATATGCGAGAGAAACTCTTAAAGCTCGATAGCCTTTTTTCGGATAAGGAGGGTCAATAATGATTAACCCAACAATGCCCTCGCCACGCGACTGCTTAGCGTTTTATCCAGAGCTCCTTACCAATATCTTAAAAAGAGCGGGAATGGATAAAGCGAAGTTATTCGAAGTCACTCGCATTTTGAATGCCCTTTTCCCTTCACTTTTAGCCGATGAAAATAACGGCGGTCTTTGCACAACGTTAGGAGCCGTCAATCAACTCTTAAGTGAATCGGACGCGGCTAAAGAAAAAAGTTCGGAGGCTATTGAATCGATTTCACAAGAGGACTTAACGCTTTTAATTGACGCAGGGCTTGCCATAGATAGCACGAAAGACACGCTCGAAATTGTTCCCTTAGTCATTGACTTTGAAAGTGACGTTGAAGCCACACGCATTTATTTGATGCGCTCCTTTGTCGCGGAAAAGACTCTAGCGACAACAATCCTCACACTTCTAAAAACACCACGAGAAATCACAGGCAAAGCCTCAGAAACAATAAAACGGTTATTGGCCGCACAAAAGGCAGAAACGCCTCTTGAAAAGCAGTCTCTAAAAGAGCGTGAAGCGGCAATGACTTTAGTTCTCAAGAATAACTTTTCTTTAATTCACGGGGGACCAGGCACGGGAAAAACAACCGCTGTTGCAGGAATCTTAGAGTGCCTCTTAAGTGAGAATCCGAATCTTACGATTCGCCTAGCAGCTCCCACAGGAAAAGCCGCAAGCCGCATGCTTGAATCGATCTTAGGAACGATTGGAAACGCCGCAGACCTTTATCCAAACTTAGCCCTTCGTAAAGACACTCTTAAGGCCGAAACGCTTCACAGAATGCTTTACACGGTGCAGCCTGAAACGGCAGAAATGCCCTCCGCGAAAGCTCCTCTTCTCGCTGACGTTTTAGTGATTGACGAAGCCTCGATGATTGGCACCCTTTTAGCCAAGGCTCTCTTTGAAACGCTTAGCACCAAGACTCGCGTCATTCTGATGGGAGATGCCGATCAACTCTCGGCTGTAGAGCCAGGTTCCGCTTTTGCTGACCTCTCTTCCCTTAGTTACGTAGGAGACGAGAAAAAGGAATTCTCAGCGCGTCTTAATGTCAGTTGGCGCTTTAA
>CAVEMY010000042.1:0-10336 GCA_963617005.1 Parabacteroides distasonis
GCGGGGCTGAGGTCGGTTAGTAAACTACATCAGGATTACATTCAAAGAACCCTTCGGGATCGTCTATTTTTTCTTCGGGCGGCTCATCGTAAAAGGCCGTCATTGCGGCAAGAACACGGACAGGATCGTTCGCCTGCAAGCTGAGGCCGCGAAATTCCATCGGCTCCGAGATCAGTATAGCTACATCCATTTCCCAGAGGTCACACTGTCGCCCCGAAATCTCGCCGTCACCTACCACCTTAACTTGCGGCAACGGCAATTCATCGTTGTGTTCGTAACGCAAGCGGACGATTTGCCCGTCTTTTTTACCCACCGTTTCAATGGTCGTTTTTTCATTTTCGTTCATGGCGTCACCGTCAGCAAAATGCCCAAAATAAACTTGAAATATTCTTTGTCTTTCATCAATTCTTGCGGCTTAGTGAAAAACATCTCGAAGCCCATGGATACTAGCTCGTAACCAGTACCGCCGTACCACTTACCCATATACGGATTTAAGTAATGATCTTTAACAGCGATCTCGTCTGAACCATACTTTTTCCCTGTCAGGCTCCTTAGCGATTGAAACTCCTCGTTTCCTTTTCGTTTTTCATAAAATTCGGCCTCAAGCGCGAGAATTGCCGGGCAACGATGTTCCAAATCGTGCCCTAGCTCATGAATAACCTGACGCGGCTCCGTGACTTTCGACAGTTGCAACTCACCTTCGGACTCTGAATAGTATGCCCGCTTCCCGGTCTTGATTCTTAGCGGCTTGCGCGCTATGGCATCTACAAAGTCCGACGGGTACACGCTCATCCATTGTGCAACCTCAGCCGCATTATGCTGCCTGGGATTGACTATTGCAGTTTTCTTCAATTCGCCAGCCGAGCGCTTGGTAGCAGCGCGAATCTTGGACAAAAAGCCCGCCATAATCTGAGCTGTCTCGCCCTGGAGCCGCGGAGCTTCCTCGTCCTCCCACTTTATATTTGACAACCGAAGGCTTTCGAACTCATCGCGTATGTTTCGCGCCTCGTCCCCTGAGGCCCACTGATATTGCCGCTTTAGTTCTAGTTGCCGCTCGATGTTTCTATCGTATGTAGCTCTGCCATCGCTCATCTTCTGAGAGACCGAGGCAATATCCGCATTGCTTATGTACCTCTGACACTCATCCAAGGCAATATCAGCAACAGCATCAATATTTTCGAGCGACAAACCGCCGGTCAGCGTCTTACGGTAAGCCCCAACTCGCTTCGCAACGGGGTGATCGGTGTATTCGATATTCGTCTTTTCTATCGGTGTGGCGCTTGCCTTCGCATCCTTGACGATTTTGCGTTGCCGAATCTTCTCATTATCTTCAGCCGCCTTTCTTACAACATCCGACTGCGCCTCTTGCGCCCCACTAAGTTCGTACTGGAGCTTTAATAAGGCATCCTTTGGGTTACTTTCTACTCCAAGCTCGACGAGTCTATTTATAATCAATTGCAATCTAGCTCGATTTGCCTTTGGGGTATCGCTAACCCTAAACAAATCTGTCAAACAAAATACCCCGTCATAAGCACTTCGCAACCTCATCGTTTCCCGTGTCGTATATCTTTCATTAAACGAGAGGTTAACTATCCTGTCTTCGCCACCACAGTACGGATTAACAACAACCGCCCACGCGCGAACGGGGGTGCCAAATTCCATTACGTATTCAAAGAACGTCTTTCCTGTGGACGTTTCGAATGCCGTCATTTTGCCGCAACGCCCCAATTCTTTATAAATTTCCTCAGGCGTTCTGTTCGGAAACGACTCAATCGTTTCTGGCTTTTCTCCGCGCTCAATTGCCGCTCTTGCGTCTTTTAACGCTAAAAGCTCTTCGCTCTTTAATTGCCTCTGAGCAAAGGCTAAAAAATCCCGAAGAGCCTTGGCCCTTTCCATTCCCTTCATAAGAAAACCCTCAAAATGAGACCTTGATTCGGCCATTTTGAGGGTTTTGCCGGTTGCATCTGCGCCTACTTTTCCCATCAATGTAGTTGTCGCGCTTTAACAACACCCCTAGCAAACTTTCACCTTGGTCTCTTGACCGGCGAAACGCACTCACGCGAAAATACGGTTAACGGACGTGCGTGGCGTTCCTTTCGATAGGTCCTAGCCGCCTGGCTAAGGCAAAGAGTACGCACGATCGGATGCCGCGAAGATTGCCAATCCTGGCTAGGAGGACGCATTCAAAGCGGCATTCTTATTTCCCCCTCCACTTCAACCTCATCCCCTACCACCCTCATCGAATTCAAGTATTCGACAAAGGCTCGTTCGAACGAACTACTGCCCTCTGCGTTCAAATGATACGGGACGTACTCGCCCGTCTCGCTCTTTTTTATGGTAAAGAGAACAGAACAAGGAAATCTGCCCGGCATTACATGAAATACACGAGAATACGTTGCTTTATCGTTTAACTTGTGATCGCTCTTCACAAACGCGCTCGCTGTTCCCTTAGCCACGATTTCTTGCATTGCTACTAGAGCCGCTAGCAGCCTCTTCGCCACCTTTTTGGCGGTTTGCAATCCGCTCTGCCCGGTAGTATTACTGACACAGTTTTCAATCTCGCCGCGCAACTTCGCCGACGGGATGATTTGACAATTCCCGACGCCTTGCAGACTTACCATAATGCCCTTTTGTTGCACGTTTGCCTTATAAAAATCACGCATTGCCATCTGGCAGGATTTCAAGTCAGGCGCAGCATCAATCTTACGAAACGCGTCCTCTAGCACCGAATTGGCTACATCGTTCAGGCCATCAAGCGTTACGCCCGAGAAACTAAATTTCATCTTAACCGTTGCGATAACGCAATCGCCTCTCGCTCGCGAGAATGCCGATTGACCAGAACTAGCAACGATTTCCAAAACCACCTTGAGTGTCTTGGCTCGCTCGATTCCTTTCTGAGACTCCGCCTTTTCAAGTAAGCGCTTGACCTCGGTTTTCTTATCCATGTCTCTGTCCTTGGATTAGTTCGGCTCGCCCGTAGTCCCGCCGCTGTCGCCCGGATGGGTGTGGTGCATAAGACTGACGCCGCCCGCCACAACATCGGCATCGGACGTTATTTGCTTCTTCGTCTTCAGTTCGCCGTTGAATGTGGCCGTAGCGCCGCCGGAACCGCCACCCGTGATCGGGCCATTGAGCGCGATAGCCGCAGACGTAATAGCAACGGACGAAGGGCCAACAACAATCGTAGAGCCGCCCACGGTGAGCGTGATTGAACTTCCTGCCTGCAACGAGATAGTCGATCCGGCCTTAACCGTGATGGATTCGCCTGCCGTTTCCTGAATGTCCGTGCCCGCGTCAACGTGAAACGAGACGCCGCTTTCGAAGTGCATCATGTTATCGGTAAGCACTTCGCCGTTTTTGTGATGGTAACGACGCCAATCGGCGCTATTGCCGGTTTGCGGATTGCGATAGCCGGTGATGATCGGGTAACGCGGGTCCCCGCCGATGAAGGAAATCCAAATCGTGTCCCCAGGCAATATTTCTAGTTCCGTCTCGTACTGCCCAGAACGTGCCTTATCGCCGATGGGATATTCGATTTCCGCCTCTGGATAGACTTCAGCGCCATCCGTCAGGCCGGGGATTTCAATGCGGCAGGTACGGCGAGCCTGATTGTAGGTGCGCACGATAGCCGGATAGCGACCCGGCATAGTCCCTTCAGTCATTGGCTATTCCTCCACTTGTCCGAGCCACACGCGGCTATAGGTATTCGGCGCGCTCCCCGTGTCTGCGCCCGCTTCAAACACGTGCGCGACGGTAAGCACGACGTACTTTTCGCCGTCCACGGTATCCAAGAGCAGGTCACCGGCGGCGATTTGAATATCGAGAGCCAGTTTCACGACCTTTTTCTGCACCAAGCATCGCGTCATGTTTCGGAGGCGCTGAGAAGTCTTGAACGGCGAGAACGATACACGGCGAGCCTTCGCGCGATTGCCGAAAAGGAATGTGCCAGAGTCCGTCAGCGAAAAGAACCACGGCACGGTATGGCGCTCAAGAAAGCCCGTCTGAACTTTGTCGCTAGCCTTGCCCGCAAATTCTCGAAAGACTTTCTGCGTCGTGAGCGCCTGAAGCGTGAAAAACTTCATGCGATTGTTCTTCCAACGCACGACGCCACCTTCTTCTTGCAAGATTCGGGCAATGTGGTACGTCGGAGTTTCGCCAATGGGGCAATAAAAGCGCGGCACAGGGAAATCGCCCTCGATACTGCGGATGGTCGCGCCTACCGCACGATACGCGCCCGCAAGAGAGCAATTCTCTTTGATTACCGCCGTGCTTCGAACGTAGGCCGCCGGTAAGGCCGCCTCAAGCAAAGCCGTGATGCGGTTGCCCGTATCAAGGTGTTCGCCACGTACGCCGGTACCGATGACGTGTTCTGATTTGACGATAAAGAACTTGTCGCCGTCTTCAGTCGTGAGAGTCTGCCCCTCAGCCAGTAGGCGATCCATGATCTCATCCCCGGAGTTAATTTCGGCCTCAAGGGTACGAGGAATCGGCGCGAGATCGGACCGCAAAACTGCCTTGCGGATCAGGTCTCCTCGAATCTGACGGCCGTCGGAGAGGAAGAGAATCATGAGAAGACGTTACATGATGGTTTCAATGGGGATGATGAAAGCTTTGTACGGCATATCCGCTTCGAGCTGAGAAATCTCGGACGAAATCTCAGAAACGCTGCGCCCGTACACGTCAACACCCAAGCCGCGCGATGCCTCAAGCTGAATGGCGTTTTCGCGTTCGGCGTAAAGCAGGAAGAGCGGGCGAATAATCGCCCACTCCGAAGACGTAATGTCAGTCTCAGGCGTAATCTGGACAAGCGGTGCGGCGTACTCTTCGAACGCCTTCAATTGAGCATAGCCCGCGTAAAAACGCACGGCCGCCACCATTTGATGCACTACCTGCTCTTCGTCAATCACCATGCCTACGGGGCGTTCGTCATTGATGAAGTTGCGGGCCAAGTCCGTAATCTGCGCCATAAGACTGACACCTATCGCCTATTACATGTTCGGATCGTAGTGTTCAACGCCCGAATTCTCTTCGAAGTCATCGCCACCGAAATAGTGGAAGAAGAGCGTACCCTGCACGGTCATAGCCTGAGAGCGATTTTCGAAATCGCGATCCACCGGGTCGATCTGGAGGAAGCAACCGCGAAGAAGCTTGCGGCGGAACCAATGATCGGGCGTGCCTTCGTACACGTAGCAGTTGAAAGGCGTATCGGTGGAGTACATTTCCATGATCGCCTTTTCCATCGCGCCGGAAATGGTCTCATAGAAAGTAACCTGCCCCTGCTGCCCGGTTTTCACCTGCTGCGCCTGATACATGTTCATGCCCAGGGGGCCGCTGATTTCAATTTCACCCTGCGGGGCCACGACGGGCCACGGGGCCTGCTTGCAAAGCAGCCAGTTCGCAGAGTCTTCATAGCCTTCAATCACCAACGCGAAGTCAGAGTTGACGGCCTTAGCACCGAGGGCCTGCGTCTCATCGTAGAAGCCCTTGAGGTAGTTGCCAGTAGTAACGGTCATTTTGGGACCCTCAGTTGAAAAATTACGAAAAAAGTTTAGGTAGACAGGTTTCCCCGCCTACCTCTTCTTTTCCTAAAACGAGGGCTTTTTAGCTATTACCTTCGCCACGATCCCCGTACCTCGGATTATTTCGTTCAAACGGTCGATCATGGCGGCCTGTAATTTCCATTCGGCCTCCCGCGTTTTTTGCCAGTTTTCGTAGTTCTTCGAGTTAAAGAAATCGGCGGCCAACTCAGGCGTTACGTCCATTGCTTGCAATAGCGGTGTATGCGCTTCGAGCGTCAGGCGCGTAGCGAGCCCCATCAGTTGTTCACGCCATTGCTTTCGCAAAATCGGAGAGACAGGCGTTAACCGGAAATCGGGCGGGCGGCAATTCTTCCGCCCCCTCCTTTGGCATAACGACAATGCCTTTGTCGGTAAATTCGATGGCGAACAAGTGCGCTGTCTTCGCACGTCCGCGCGCCCACAGGGCTATCAATTCCGCGAAATCCGGCTCAGGGAAGTTAAGAAATACGCTGATTCGCGCCGTCAACCAGTCATCAATTGCGCCTTCCACGGCATCGAGCGCGGGCGACTCTTCACCTTCTCGGATGAGCATGGCGGCCATTGCACCAATGAGCCAGTGCGCTCGGCCTGTAAGCTCATTACCGGCAGAGTCCTTCACGCCTCCCGCGATTCGCTCAAGAGAGTCCGCATAAGCCCCGAACAGCGGTCGAATCTGCCACTTGTCGCCTGCCGCTTCACCAACGGGAATCAAATCAGGCGAATGGTCAACGGAAAGGTCAAGGTAGTCCGTGTAATGCCCTTCGCCTACCGCGAAATTCGGACCTTCATCGGACGTGGCGGCAAGGTAGTGACAAAGCACTAGCAGGCGCTCTTGCACGGTCCACTTGGCCGGATCGGAGACGCCCTCGCCTTCTTCAATCGCGGCACGGAGAAAAGCCGTCGTTTCGGCCTGTTCCATCGAAGGCGGCATTTTGGCAATCTGGAGCGACTGCCCAATCGTCAGCGGCTTGAGCTGTACGCCAAATCGATGAGTGCGAAGCTTTGGAATTCTTACGGTCATAGCGAAGTCACCTGATAGTTAGCCCAGTCATTGCGGTCAATGGCGTTGAGCGTGGTTAGCGTCATCTGGACGCTCATCTGGACGAAATGCCCTTTCGAGTTGATCGGCGACGAAAGCGGCATTCCGATGGATTCGATGACAAGCGGCGAGTAGGTTCGTCCTTTGTATGTGAGCGAGAGAACTGAAGGCGCAAGGGACGGCATCAGCAATTCGGCAACCGAACGATCCGATTTGTCAGCGAGGCGAGCAACAATCGAGCCGTCTTTACTCAGCTCTTCGGGCAAAGCCCATGCCATGAGCTGATTCAGCGGCTTTTCCACTTCTTCGAACGCTTCTCGCCACGCCCGAAAATGCGCCGTGCAACTGATCTTCAGCGGCATCAGGCCTAAAAACACCTGCGTCGAGTTGAGTTTCGTCACGCCGGTACGTCCCTGAAAGTCGCTCAACCAATTCTGCAATTTGTCGCTCACGCCACCATTGGGCAAAACGGCTTGAGCGAAGTCCATCAGCATCCCAGATTGAAGCGCGGCCAATGCCGTGGGCGCTTTGTTTTCGGGGTTTGTGCTATCAAACGGCGATTCCCACTTGAGGTCAGCCGAAAGCTCGATATCCGTCAGCGGCGCGAGAACCGTTTCCGAATCGGCCTTTTTCTTCCAAATCTGAGGACGCATACCGCCATTGCGATTCGCCGCGTCTTCAGCCTGTTTGTCGCGCTCCACTTCGTAAAAAGAAGCAATCAGATTATCCGAAAGCCCGTCCCACAGTGAGCCTAGTGCGTTGATGTTTGTCGCCATTCGGTTTTCCCTGTAAAAAACGGGCGGCGCTTTTCAGACACCGCCCGCCCAACCTAGAGGAGGAGGTTAGAGACGATCAAAGGCCGCGAGCCTTGCGGATGCGCATAGACTTCATGCGCTTCATTTGCGCGGCGGCGCTATGCAACTTGCGGGCATTCTTGCGGGCCAGTGCAACGCGCTTCATATTCTTCGCCCCGCTGATCTTGCGCATGACGACCATCTTCTTGCCATGGCGAATAACGACTTTCTTCTTGCGCACGGCATCCATCACGGCCTCTTCCGTTTCAGGTCCGAACACAAAATCATCGATATCCGCATCAGCGGCTTCGCCGTCAGGCATCTTTTCAACGAGCAAATCATGCACACGTTCGGCGGCATCGGCGTTCCACTCGGAAAGAAGCTTGTAAGCGTCTTCTTCGCTTGCGCCCTTCGAGGTCATGTACTCGTAAGCCGCATTGAGGCGAGCGTCAATGAGCGCCGTTTCATCGTCGCTCAAGTCGCCATCCTCGTTCATATCGGCGTTCTCAAAGAACATATCCTGAAGAACGTCGGCGTAGTTTTCGCCTTCCTCCGGCTCTTCTTCGAGCCACGCCTGCACGACCGTAGCGGCCTCAAGCGCGGCCTCGCTAAGGGCGTGAGCGCTCACAGCATCAACCGCGTCAAGCGCCTTTTCCTCTTCGCCGGCCTTTTCCTTCTCGCACTCCGCGCCCTTGCAAGAATCGAGCACTGCAACGGGCTTGGCGTACTTACGTAAAAGTTCAGTATCCAACATATCTTTTCCTTACTTGGTAATGGTCTGCGTAACGTGAATCTGACGCGCGGTACCGTCGAAGCGCACCCAGAATTCCACGTCCATGCGGTCGTAGGGGTGAGCCGCGTTCGGGGCAACCTGATACTTGTAAGCCGCGCCGCCCATCATCGGGTCAGACGAAGCGACAAGCCATCCGGCGGCCTGAGCGTTAGCAAAGTAATCGCGCAGGAAAGCCTTCATCTTTTCCACAGCGACGCTCATCGGCAACTGCAAATAGTCCTTCGCAGTGCGGGTAACGGCATCGTCCACGGAGGTAGACATATCCACAACAGCAATCAGCTTGCGCAGAGAATTCGTCACCGGGGCGCACGTCAGAGAATCGAAGAACACGTAGCGGCCACCGCCCGTGTAGCTTTCGAAAATGACGGGGTTGATCTTCGCCTTAGCGAGAGCAGACTTTTCCTTGTCAGCGTCAACGAAGATGTAGGTCTGCGTAATGCCAGAGCGATTGACCGGGTGTTCACGACCCGCAATGACGTAATTCTTAGCGGCAAAGCCGTTAGAGTCCGTCGTGGCGTTGCGCTTGCAAGCCAGAGCGATGTTGAGCGTCGCGCAGCCGAAATAGCCCTTGGGGTTCACGCCCGTGGGGTCTTCGGTCTTGAGCGGGGCCCAGAACGCCTGGAGCAGGTGAGCGCCGTCCGCGCCTTCGAAGTTGAGATTCTTCTGGAAGGCAATAGCGGCCTCGGGCGTCAGTTCGCCGGGGATATCGAAACGCAACTGACGATTCGTCGCATAGGCAAGCTTCGCGAGCTGTTGCAACAGCGGAGTGGCACGAGAGCCGCCAGAGCTGATGTAGGCGTAATCGAACGGGCAGTTCTGAAGAAGCTTGCGAGCCTTTTCGTAGTCCGTCGTGGAGTACGTCGTGACGCCTTCGCTAAAGCAAATCAGCGTGTCGGACTTGGCCCACACCTGTTCGCCGGATTCCCAACCGTAAGCGTCAGAACCGGCGGCGATAACGGCCTTGTCGCCTTCAACGCCAATCGTCACTTCGAGCGCGTCCGTCTGCCCAGAAACAACATCGGGCAGGTAGTCGGAATTGCCGTAATCGTCCTTCGAATCGGGGTTGAGAGAACCCGAAAATTCGTAGAGCTGATTGTCATCCTTGTCAAGGATGCGAAGCGTGATGTAATCCTGCCCGTCGGACTCATCGCCGTCCACTTCTTCGGCGTGGATAGCGAGCTTGATGCCGTCATTGAAGCATTCGAGGTGCTTCACAGAAAGCAGGAATTCGCCCGTGGGCTTCTCTTCAGAAACCTCGAACGTATGGATGAGGTTGGTTTCATCCGCGCGGCAAACCGCGTACTTAATCTTCGCTTCATCGGTAACGAGACGCTGAACGACGGCCTGATAAGCACCGTTGTTAAGCGCTTCAACCACGTGCACCCACGCTTCATTGAGCGCGTTCACGCGGATGGGTTCGCCGTACCCCAATTTGGTGTACACGTCGCCCGAAGACACGACGAAGGGGCGATCAATGCGCCCGCGCGTCGCCCGCATGACGATGCCAAAAACCTGATCGGCATTGTCCTGAGCGGGGATTTCGGAATTGTCACGCAAAGGATTGAGCTGAACGCCCGATTCGTAACCCAGTGCGCGAGTAAAAGCTACAGCCATGCGGCCTCCTATTTGTTCTTAGGCTTGCGGCCGCGCTTCTTGCCTGTCTTGACGGTCTGGGCGACTTGTTCGGTCGTTTCCTCCGTCACCTCTTCCGCATCAGCTTCAGCAGAAACAGACGCTCCGGCGGCTTCCTCTTCGTTAGAAGATTCGGCCGCCGGTTCGTCTTCCTCATGGTGGCCGTCTGCTGTCGGTGAGGATTCGGGGGCATCCCAAAGAATCGTCAGAGCCGCGCCGGAAAGGCGATACAGCTCGGCGAAACCTTGAGCAGTCTTGACAAGGTGAATAAGCGCGGAAAGCTCGGGAACACAAACACTCGCCTCATCCAAATCCCCAGGGCCTTCGGGGGCCAGACGGGGAAAGCCGTGATAAGTCACGTCAAAGGGGAGGCGATTTTTCAGAGTTACCGCCAAAGGAAAGGACGCACCTTCAAAAGCCTCGGAGGCCGTTTCAGCCGCGCCCTTCCCGGTGACGGAATGGGCGCGAATTTCGATAGCCTTAAGCATCGTTCGCGCCTCCTCTGATTAGTCCATGTTCG
>CAVEMY010000042.1:11016-12429 GCA_963617005.1 Parabacteroides distasonis
TACGTAGCGACGTGAGCGATAACGTCAGGCGTCAGGCCGGGGGCGCGTTCGAAGTCGATAAAGGCTTCAATCTTCACGCGGACGCTAGAGGGAAGCGCGGGCGTAGAAACGAGAGACACAGCGCCGTTATCGGGGTTGACCGTGCCGGAAATGGCATAGGCCGTGCCGTTCACGTAAGCGGTACCGGACAGCGGAGAAGCGCCGGTAGAGCTATCGGAGTGCTCCTTGACGCACGGGAAGCCGTTCACGTAAACGAGAGTGCGATTGCGGAGAAGCTTGACGCCATCAGCATCCTGATCGCACTTGTCGCGGGCCGTCATCTTCGCTGTGATCTTGCATTCCACCTTGCCCTGAGAATCGGGGTAAGCGGTATGGATACGGGCGGAGGTCACATACGGATCGCCGGAGTTGATGCCGTCCATGATGCCGTCTTCGGCGTAGAAACCCGTTTCGGTACCGGCGCGGTGCGTCAGAATCGCAAGGCGAGCTTCGCCAGAGCCGATATCGGCGGGCAGATAGTGCGCGAACGGGATGGATTCGGTGATCGCGGAAACGATCGCCACAACAGCGCGGTTAGGCTGGAGGGCGAGGTTTTCGGAATGAACCGACGTAGAAACGGCGGCAGAGTCGAGCTTGCGGCCGTCGGGGGTCGTCGAATAGGCGTTGTGGAAAGCCTGCTCCATCACGTCAGCGGGGACGGCGCAGCCATTAGCCTTTTCGTACGAATTAACAGCGCTCATAACGCCGTCGAGAATGATCTTCTTGCCGGCGGCCTTTTCAGCGTCATTGCCGGTAATAGAATCGAAAGTCTTAGCGAGGCTCTCAGGGACCTTGCAATCAGTCTTGCCCTTGATATTGCTTTCCACAAAATCGAGAGCGACGGCCGAGTCAAAGGCAACCCCGTTCTTGGAGTTTTCCTTGAGACCCTTAACAAACGCGTCCACTTCCTGAGTAGAACGCATATCGTAGGTAGTCGCCATAAAGGTAGTTCCTTTTAAACTAAAAAAATCCGATGCGGCTCAATCGGCCGACACCAAAAATTTTCAAGTTGTCAGGGAACTGCCTTTCGCGGATTTTTCCTATTTGAACTACCCCGCGAAGGGTTTTCAGGGCAATAAGGCGGGAGTGGCCTTATTCCTCTTCGTCTTCGCCCTCTTCATCTTCGAAGTTATCGGGGTTCTCATCGATGGAAAGGTCCATGTCCCCGCGACGATTGCACCGGTACCGCTGAACGTACGGGCTGATGTTGATCGTCGTTTCGAGTCCGATCACTTCGTAGGCAAGCTTTGCCTGATTCGGGCACTCGCCCAAAAGCACAAAAACCACGTCATGGTTTTGGATTTCGAAATAGCCCTCTTCGCTTGTCTGGGCTTCGCTGACGATGATGAAAAGAAATTCATTGTCCGCGCCCAC
>CAVEMY010000043.1:0-12193 GCA_963617005.1 Parabacteroides distasonis
GTTCTTTCCATTGGTCGGGGATTCTCCGCGCCTGTTATTTTTGAGTACCCGTATTCAAGAGAAGAGCTTTCTTTCTTAGCGCTTCACGACTCAGACCTCTTTAATCGCGCTGAAGCGATGCAGCGCCTTGTGAACGACTCCCTTTACGAGATGATTGGGGAAGTCACTCGCGGCGAAGAGCCCATCGTGCCTGAAGCGTGGATTCGTAGTTTTGGTGCCGTTCTTAACGACAATACGCTATCTCCAGCCTTTAGAGCCGCAGCTCTTACGATGCCAGAAGAAGCGAACGTCGCTTTAAATTGCGCGATGATCGATCCAGATGCCGTGCACAAAGCCGTACTAGCGGCTCGCGAAGCCTTAGGGAATCGCTTTACTTCTGAATGGCCAAGCATTATTGAAGAAAACACGATTCACGCGCCTTTTAGCCCCAACGCAGTTGATGCAGGAAAACGCGCCCTAAAGAACCTAGCGATTGACTACTGGCTCGCTAGCGGTAGCGCGAAGGCTCTTTTAATGTGCCGCGCACAATTTGAAAGCGCTGATAACCTCACAGATAAGCTTGCGGCCCTTACCACTCTTGTGATGTCTCGGAGTCCCGCGAAAGCCGACGTTTTAAACGCGGCAGCGCGCGACTGGTATCGTGAGCCGCTGCTTCTTAATAAGTGGTTTACGGTTCAAGCAGTCGCACCCTCTTTCGATGGAGAACTCTCCGTTTTAGAGCGCGTAAAAGCCCTGATGGGTTATGAGGTTTTCTCAATTAAGAATCCGAATAACGTTTACGCGTTAATCGGTGCGTTCTTTACACGCAATCTCGCGGAATTTCACCGCGCTGACGGCCTTGGCTACGAATTTTGGGCCGACACCGTTTTACGACTCGACAGAATTAATACTCACGTCGCCTCACGCTTAGCGCGCGCCTTAGATCACTGGCGTCGCTTTGAACCCGTGCGGGCGAAACGAATGCACGACGCGCTTTTGCGCGTTGCCGCTTGCCCAACGCTTTCGAATGCCGTACGCGAAATTGTTGAGAAGGCTCTTACTAACCACTAGAAAACCTAGAGGACCCTGTCATGCAACGACAAACGCTTCACACCTACCTCGACAACGAGATTGCCGAGTATGGTCTCGACCCCAAACTCTCGCAGTTGATTATCAACATTTCGGAAACTTGCAAGGAAATTAGCTTTGAAGTCGCCTGTGGTGACGTCGCAGGCGTTTTAGGCGTTGCAGGGTCCACGAATGTTCAAGGCGAAGTTCAAAAGCAACTCGATGTCATCTGTAACGACCTGATGGTCAAGGGTTGCATTCGCTCAGGTTGCGTTTGCGGCATGGCTAGCGAAGAAATGGAAACGAGTCTTTCGGTTCCTTCCTACCTTCCCGTTGGCCCCTACCTTGTGACATTTGACCCCTTGGATGGCTCGAGCAACATCGACATTAACATTTCCATTAGTACGCTCTTTTCGATTCTTCCTAGCCCACACGGCGCCTCCCACGACATTTCCGATATTGACTTCTTGCAGCCTGGCATTAATCAGGTCGCTGCCGGCTACGTCGTCTACGGGCCCCAGACCACAATGGCCTTGACCCTCGGGCGTGGTGTTGTGATGTTTACGCTTGACCCAGCATCCAACCACTTTATCTTCACAAAGACCGAGGCTGTCATTCCACGCGAAGCACGCGAATTCGCGATTAACTGCTCGAATATGCGTCATTGGGAAGAGCCCGTGCAGCGCTACATCAAAGAACTCCTTGAAGGCACAACAGGCGTTCGTGGTAAAGACTTCAATATGCGTTGGATTGCCTCAATGGGCGCGGAAGTGCACCGTATTCTCTCGCGTGGCGGCATCTTCATGTATCCGTGGGATAAGCGTATGACAGATAAGGCCGGAAAGTTGCGCCTCATGTATGAAGCGAATCCCATGGGCTTCTTAATCGAACAGGCTGGTGGTGCCTGCACCGACGGTCGTCATCGCATTTTGGAAATTCAGCCTGAGAAACTTCACCAGCGCGTTCCCGTGTTCTTGGGAGCGGCTGAAGAAGTTGAACTCGTCACAAACTATATCTTAGAGGCCGATAAAGCGGCCGCGAAAGACGCGGCCGAATAAAGTTTCAAACTTTTAGAAGCTCTTTAATCCCCAAGACTATTTCTCGTTTTGGGGATTTTTGTTTTCTGAGGGTTCTTCTGCTTTGGCTTCTTTAGGAGCGGCCTCTTCTTTAGGCGTTTCTTTCTTACTACCAAAGAGACCAAAGAAGCGAGGTTTCTTCACAGGTTCTGCTTCTTCAACAGGAAGCGTAATGCCATTGGATTCGGCAATCTTCATCACTTTCGCATCAAGAAGAGCGACCTGTGCTTTAAGCGCCTTTAAGTCTTCAGAGAAAGCCTCCATCGCTTGTGTGGTTTTTTCGGTCGATGTTGTCATCGAAGCCGTTAACTGCGTATTGAGATCCGCAAACTCTTGAGAAAGCGTCTTGGTAGAGGCTTGAATGCGAGACTGCTCGGCGTTTTCTGCAAGCTGTTTATTGGTTCTTGCTTCTTTATAGGCTTTACGGATATCAACGAGAGCGGCGGCTTGTTGTAAGAACGACCACACAATCCACGCTACAAGCAAAAGGCCCAAAACGACAAAGATAATGAGACCGAGAGGCGCCTCGACTTGCTTTACGAGTAAGTTAACAGGAACTGGTGCGACGATTCCTGTCCAATTGACGGCAAGGAAAACGGCGCTTAAAACGCACAAAAGCAAAATAACGACAGTTCGAATGGACATGAGCTTAACCTCTTTAAGGGCAAAAGTTTCTTTTGTGTGAGTCTAGTTTGCTTGAGAGAAAAACTCAATGCGGGTGCGGCGCTTAAACCTTTCGCATGAGAGTGCGAAGATTAAGCTTCCTTTCTTTTGCAAACGAGAGAAACTTCAGATCAAGAGCACTTAGCTCGAGCTTAAGCTCACGCATAAGGTGGAGGGTCTTCGCCTCCCTTTCGCTAACACGCATTGACTTCGAAAGAACATCCTTTGTTAGGCGCTTTCGTCCTGCCCCTTTTCGTTTCCCTCCCCAGTAGGCTTTCGTTTCCTTAGCGACTTTTCTCTTAATAGCTTGAGATTCTTCTTTACTAAAGAAGTTTCGGTCACTCAGGATTTCCTCAAGTGTTCTTCCCTTCTCCACAGCGGTGCCCCTTCTTTCGTTTCGAGATTGCAAGAAATTTTATTTGAATTCGTGTCAAATTCAAACTGCAGAGTTCGCATCTAAACTCAAAGCGGTTCCACAAAAACTCTTCCTCTAAAGTCAAAACACGCCCATTTTTTACAATCGAGGAAAACCTCGCTCGTTATAATGCCTGCCCAAAAGGTAAGTGTCCTTTACCGGTTGGGGGCTCTTGCTAGTTTTCTGTCGCAACCGTCATTCTTAAGGCCACTCATCATGAGAACTGATCCGCGCTTTCCCAATCTGCATATCGTCGACCATCCTTTGATTCAGCATAAGCTCTCCATCATGCGTCAAAAGGAAACGAGTACGAATGTTTTCCGTCAGCTTCTAAAAGAAATCACCGTTTTAATGGGCTATGAAGTCACTCGGGACCTTCCGCTTTCGAGCCGCTCGATTGAAACACCGATTACAGCCATGGAAGCTCCTACGCTTGCTGGTAAAAAGCAAGTGATTGTTCCGATTCTTCGTGCAGGAACCGGTATGAGCGATGGTCTTTTGGAATTAATGCCTTCTGCTCGCGTTGGTCACATCGGTATGTACCGCGATGAAAATAAGCGCCCTGTCGAATACTTAGTACGTCTCCCGAACGTCACAGATCGCTTGTTCTTTATCTGCGACCCGATGCTTGCTACGGGTTACTCGGCTTGCCACGCTGTTGAAGTTCTTTTAAATCGTGGTGTCAGTGTCGAGTCGATTAAATTCATCGCCTTGGTTGCCGCTCCCGAAGGCGTTCAAGTGATGCTTGAAAAGCACCCGAAGATTGAAATTTGGGTTGCCTCTTTGGATAAATGCTTAAATGAGAACGCCTACATCGTCCCAGGTTTGGGCGATGCTGGTGACCGACTCTTTGGTACAAAGTAATCAAAGATTGTTTTTCTGAGCCTTCCCTACGGGAGGGCTCTTTTTTAATTTTTCGCGAAATTAATGGTTTACCCTTACTAATTTCAAAAGTGTTCATAAATACGGAACAAAACTGCCGTTTTTCGCATGAATTTTGCAAAGAAACGACCTGCGATTTGACATTAATCAAATCCAAAAAAGTCGAGAAAGAGCATCATTCGCTCATACGGAAGGCTTTTGGGCTTTCCCCCTTGTTTTCCCTGTAATCAAAGGAAATAAAAATGACACCAGAACAAGAATTGCGTGCGCATACACCGACCGGCCCAGAACTGATCGCTGGCGTTACGCTCAAAGACGCAAAGCGCGCGAGCAAGTGGCCTGCTTACTGTGATGCAACACAGTCAATTACTGGCCTTATCCTCGGCCTCTTCCTTTTCTGCCATATGGCCTTCACAAGCTCGATTCAGCTTGGTAAGGACACCTTCTGGAACATGATCCAGATTTCTGGCGGTACACCGATTTTTGGTCACGAGCAGCTTTGGTTGCACGTGCTCTTCGTTGGCTTTATTACGCTTTGCGTGATTTTGCACGCCCTGTGCGCTCTTCGTCGCTTCCCGACATCCTACAAACAGTGCCGTGACGTCAACGCTCACATCACGATGTTGCACCACACGGATTCTTCCTTGTGGCGTATCCAGCTCATCACTGCCGTTTTGATTACAGCGTTTGTCTTCCCGCACTTGATGGGCATGCTCGTTGATCCGGCAAGCCTTGATCCGAACCTCTCTTCTGTTCACACCTATCACATGGGTTTAGGTTGGACAATCGTCTTCTTGGTTATCACCGAGTTGCACGGCATGATTGGTTTGTATCGTCTTGGTGTTAAGTGGGACGTCATCAAGGGCCGTTGCAATGGCTTCCGCAAGGTGATGCTCTTCTTGGTTGCCGCGATGATTATCTGCGGTTCCGTCACAGCCTACACCTTCTACGCCAATGGTAAGGCTTTGAGCGAAAGCGGCCAGGCTGCAACGCACTACACACCGACAACAGTTTGGTCGATCAATAAGTAATACAGCATTTGATATACATCTGAGGGACCCCGAGTTTGTAAAGCTCGGGGCTTTTTTATGGGCGATTTAAAGAAATTTCCCTGTGATGCTCTTGGCGTTCGCAGCGATTTCTTCAGGAGTGCCTTCGGCAACCAAATTGCCGCCAGCTTTGCCGCCTTCGGGCCCCAAGTCAATGACCCAGTCTGCCGCACGAATCACATCGGGGTTGTGTTCGATGACAACGACGGTATTGCCTTCTTCGACTAACCTATCGAGAGCACGCAATAAGAATTTCACATCTTCAAAGTGAAGTCCTGTTGTGGGTTCATCTAAGATGTAAAGCGTCTTTCCTGTTGATTTGCGAGAAAGCTCTTCGGCTAATCTCACGCGTTGCGCTTCGCCACCTGATAAGGTATCGGCTCTTTGGCCAAGCCGTAAGTACCCAAGACCAATCTCTTCCATTAACGCCAAAGATCTTTCAATCGCAGGTTGTGCGGCAAAGAAAACGAGGGCCTCTGATACGGTCATCTCAAGGACATCAGCGATTGACTTACCCTTAAAGCGCACATCAAGCGTCTCTCGATTAAAACGTTTTCCTTGGCACACAGGGCAACGAACGCGAACAGGGGGTAAAAATCCCATTTCAATCGTGGATTCCCCTTCTCCTTCACAGGCTTCACACCGGCCACCAACCTTATTAAAGGAAAAACGCCCTGCGTCGTACCCCCGCTCTCGCGCTAGAGACGTCTCCGCAAAAAGATCTCGAATAAGAGAAGCTACTCCTGTGTAGGTCGCAAGAGTAGCGCGCCCTGCGCGACCCATGGCGGCTTGGTCAACTAGAAGGATTTTGTCAAAGAGTTCTGCGCCAACGAGCGCCTCAAAAGGCTGAGGTTTTTCTTTCGCACGATATAAGCGCCGCCTCATTTCTGCGGCAAGTGTTTCTAAGATAAGTGTGGTTTTTCCTGATCCCGAGACTCCTGTCACAACAGTGAGAGCACCCATCGGAATTTGGCAAGAAATGTCTTTTAAGTTTCTCCCCGATGCGCGAACGATGCGTAGGACTTTATCTGCATCAACTTTGCGGTGCTTTTTGTTGGTGACAACGTGCTTTTGGCCACTTAAATAGGCGCCCGTGAGTGACTCTTTATTCTCTTTTAACTCTTTAGGCGTTCCTGAGGCAACAACGGTGCCGCCGATGCTACCCGCGCCTGGCCCCATATCGACAATCCAGTCGGCTGACTTCATAAAGTCCGCGTCGTGCTCTACGGCAATAACCGTGTTTCCTGCATGCACCAATTGCTCGAGCATTTTCACTAACCGAGCAGTGTCTCTGGGGTGTAGGCCCACGGTCGGTTCATCGAGCACATAGGTAACGCCCGATAAACCAGAACCCAGTTGCCCTGCAAGTCGGATTCTCTGCAATTCGCCGCCTGAGAGCGTCGCAACGGGTCGGTCTAACGTTAAATATCCGAGACCTGCGTCGGTTAAAAATCCCAAGCGTCGATCGATTTCTTCGAGTGCCATCGAGCCAATCAAACGCGCATTGGCATCGAATTGAAGTGTCTTTAATTTTTCTCGAAGTTCCGTTAAAGAAAGGGAAGAGAATTGAACGATATTAAGCGTATTTTTCCCGTTACCAAGCCGCACGTTTTGCATGTCGCTTCTTAGGCGTGAACCCTGGCACGCTGGGCACACGGAACGGCTTCGCAACACAGAAAATCCCATTTTGACAGTATCGCTTCGCGCTCGATCCCAACGGCGCCGAAGCTTAGGGATCACACCTTCAAAGCGAAGGGATTTCGCGGCGTCCCCCGTTCCATAAAAGATGGCCTCTTTCACGTCATCGGTCAACTCTTGAAATGACGTGTCAACAGAAAAACCCATCTTCTTAGCTAAATTTAAAACTTCCGCAAACGCTTCATAGCTTTTATCGGAAATCCCAAGAACGGCGCCTTCTCTTAGGGAAAGCTCTGCGTCTTTAATGAGTAACGCTCGATCGAAATCCTCAACAAAACCCCGACCTTCACACTTCGGGCACGCGCCCAAGGCGTTATTAAAAGAAAACATCGCAGGCGTTAAGTCAGGGATTGTGTATCCACACTCTGGGCACCCGTAGTGCTGAGTAAAGTTCTCCTCGGTTTCCTCTTCTAAGTTAAAGAGGATGGCTTTTCCGTTTGATAAATTACAGGCCGCTTCAAAGCTTTCAGCTAAACGAGAACGAGCCGCTTCTTTAATTCGTAAGCGGTCAACGACAACGTCAATTGCCTTTGCCTCTCCCCTGCTCTTTTTCTCTAGGAATTCGTCTACGGTAGTGAAGACACCATCGACGCGAAGCCTCACGAACCCTAAGCGCTGCATTTCTTTCGCGGCTTTCTCGTTGTCTCCCTCAAAAAGGGTAGCGACAGGAGAAAGAATCGCAACCTTCGTTTCTTCTTTTAGTTTGAGCGCGGAACTTACCATATCGTGAATCGAATGGCGTTCGAGCTTGACGCCGTGCGTGGGGCAATATGCCACACCAATTCGCGAGAAAAGAAGCCTCGCGTAGTCGTTAATTTCTGAGATGGTGCCAACGGTTGAACGAGCCCCGGCTTTTGAGCGCAATTGAGAAATCGCCAATGTCGGCGTTAGCCCTTCAACAGCATCCACATCGGGTTTGGCTTGGGTGCCGAGAACGAGCCGCGCGTAGGCAGGAAGGCTTTCTGCGTAGCGCCTTTGGCCTTCTGCGTAAATCGTGTCAAAGGCAAGAGAACTCTTGCCTGACCCAGAGGGACCCGTGATCACCACAAGCTTATTGCGTGGAATCTCAACCGTGACGTTCTTGAGGTTATGCGTTTTGGCGCCAACCACACGAATTTTTTCCATAACTCAAATTTTGCGACTTGACAAAAAAGTGAAAAGAACAATCTAGCATAGGCTATCCCGAGAAACGAATTTTTGAAAGTTCCGCCCCTTTACAAAAAAGAGACTAAGCCTTTCATTTTGATTGAAAAAAGCATCAATCGCCCAGCCTTTCCTGTATAAAATACGAGCGTGTGAGTCGAGCGCGATAGAAAACAGCAAAATCGTGTTTCCTTTTTCGTGCTTCGGCGTTTTTCTACGATATTTTTGGTACAAGAGAATTACTATGGCTTCCGTAAATAAAGTCATTTTGATTGGCAATCTCGGGCGTGATCCCGAAACTCGCTACACCGCAGACGGCAATACCGCCATCTGCCACATTGTCATCGCCACAAGCCGCCGCTACAAAGATAGCCAGGGGCAGCCCCAGGAAGAAACCGAGTGGCATCGCATCGTGTTTTTCGGCCGTCAGGCAGAAATTGCGCAGCAGTATTTAAAGAAAGGAAGCCCCGCTTACATTGAGGGTCGTTTGCGTACGCGTAAATACACCGATAAGGAAGGGATTGAACGCTATCAGACAGAGATTATCTGCGAAACCTTGCAACTTTTAGGTGCTCGCACGAGTTCCCCATCGGGTGACTCCTTTGAATCGCCTCGTCGCGAACACCGCCCGCAGGCCGCATCTGCTGCTCCTGCTTCGCGCCCAGCGCCCGCTGCAGCTCCCGCAACAGCCTCCCCTGTGGACTCCTTAGAAGAAGACGACGTTCCGTTCTAAAGAGTTCTTTACTTAATGTTTTTAAATCCCAGACTTCAAAAGAGGCCTGGGATTTTTGTTGGCCCTACTCGTGACGAACCGCTTCAATGGGATCAAGGCGCGCCGCACGACGTGCTGGGAAGTATCCAAAGACAATACCTGTTAACGCCGCAAACCCGAAGGAAAGTAAGTTAATGCCTGGGTAGAAAGCGAAAGGCACCTGCATAAAGCTTGCGAGAACCCACGAGGCAATCGCCGCAATCACAATGCCAAGTAACCCGCCTAAGCAGCCAAGCACAATCGATTCAATTAAAAACTGCAAAAGAACCTCGCGCTCTGTTGCGCCAATGGCAAGGCGTACACCAATTTCTCGCGTGCGTTCAGTAACAGACACAAGCATGATATTCATGATGCCGATGCCTCCAACAAGAAGACTTACAGCAGCGACAGCCCCAAGGAGCGTCGTTAAGACCTTGGTTGTTGATGTGACAGTTTCTGCGATTTCTGCGGTATCCAGAATCTGGAAGTTATCGGCATCTGTGCTTGATAGGGAGCGTCTTTCCCGCATCAACTCTTTTAGTGAAGCCTTAAGCATCGTGCGATCGCTATCGGGGTCTACGGCCACAACTAAGGAACTCACACGGTTATTTCCCACTAAGCGGCGCGCTAAGGTATTAAACGGGATGACAACCAAATCGTCCTTGTCGCCCCCCATTGCAGCGCTTCCTTTTTCCGCAAGGAGTCCCACAATGCGACAAGAGAAGCTTTTCACACGAATCATCTTTCCGATGACATCTGCCCCCTCGCCAAAAAGCTCTTTGCGGATAGTTTCACCGATTACGCACACGGCCGATCCCGACTTTTCTTCAGCGGTTTCAAAGTAGCGTCCTGCAGCAAGCGTGCGATTATCCGTTGTAAAGTAATCGTTTGTGGTTCCGTAAACGGTCGTTGACCAGTTCTTTCCTTCGGCAACAACAACGGTCGACCGTGTCGTCTGCGGCGCAACAGAAACGACGCCGCCGATCTGGTTTTCAATCGCACGGATATCGGCTATCTTAAAAGAAGGGGCGCCAGCAGACCCGCCTGGCCCCATCCGTTGCCCAGGGCGCAACACCAATTGATTGCCGCCTAAGCTTTCAATCTGTTCACGCACCGATGTCGTTGTGCCGTTACCGACTGTGACCATCGTAATCACAGCTGCAACGCCGATGACGATACCGAGCACTGTAAGTAAGGAGCGCATCGGGTTGCGCCAAATCTGTCTAAAGGCAAGTAAGAGTGCATTAGCGAGCATTTCTCTCTCCTTGCAATGTATCGCTTTCGATTTCGCCATCGACGCAACGAATGCAGCGACTGGCGTATGTGGCCATTTCCGGTTCGTGCGTCACGAGAACCACCGTGATGCCTTCTGTTTTATTGAGGTCCGTTAAGAGCTCCATAATCTCAACACTACGATGGCTATCTAAGCTTCCTGTCGGCTCATCAGCGAGAAGCAACAAAGGGTGCGTCACAATCGCACGCGCAATCGCAACACGTTGCTGTTGGCCACCAGAAAGTTCCGCAGGCGTATGGTGCTCCCATTTAAGAAGTCCCACGCGATCTAGTGCGGCACGAGCCGCTTCGTGGCGCTCTGCGGCTCCCGTTCCTCGGTAAAGAAGAGGAAGCTCGACGTTTTCCAGCGCCGTCGTGCGAGGAAGTAAATTAAAGCCCTGGAACACAAAACCCATATAAAGGCGCCTAAGCATCGCGCGTTCATCGCGACTTAACGATTCGACGTGTACGCCATCGAAAAGATATTCGCCATCAGTTGGGCTATCGAGGGCTCCGATAATGTTCATCGTTGTGGACTTACCCGAGCCCGATGGCCCCATAATCGCTACGAATTCGCCGCGATTGATCGTTAAGCTAATCCCCTTTAACGCATCAAACGCCGCCTCCCCCACGCCGTAGCGCTTACGAATCGATTTCAACTCAATTAAAGGCGTCGCTTCTTTCATCCGCTTTTAGTCCTCTTTAGTTTTCTTTTTTCTTGAGTTGCGTTGTGATGACTTTGTCACCGACCTTAATGTCGCCCGAGACAATCTCAGTCATACTGCCGTCCGTTAGGCCGGTTGTGACAGTCTTTTTCACGGCATTGCCCTTCGCGTCCAAAACATAAACGGTGCGTTGTTGACCAGTGATGGCCCGCGCTGTTTCTTTCGCTGACTTTTGCTGCTCTTTGCGATGCGGGGGTCCAAACATGCTACTGATACTCGATTCGCTTGTTGTCGCTACTTCTGGCTTAAAGCGTAATGCGGTATTGGGGACAAGCATCACGTCTTTTTTACGCGCCGTAACGATTGTTGCAGTCGCTGTCATCCCAGAACGTAACTGCAAATCTGGGTTCTTCACCGCCAAATAGGCCGTATAGGTCACCACCTTATCGGTGCCTGTGCTTGCTCCGTAGGCAACTTTTGTTAATTCAGCTGGAAATGGTTTGTCGGGGTAAGCAGACACCGTAAAAGTGGTTTTCTGACCTTCTTTGACCTGTCCGACATCGGCCTCATCGACATCGACTTTGAGCTCTAATTCATGAAGGTCTGTTGCAACCGTTAAAAGTTCAACGGCCTGTAAGCTTGCGGCAACGGCGTACCCAGGTTCAACCGATCGCGTGAGAACCACGCCATCAACGGGCGAGCGAATCGAAGCCTTCGATAGATTCGTTTCACTTGTCTCAAGCGTTGCTTTCGCATCATCGATACTTGCGCGAGCGGTGAGAATCCCGGCTTCAGCGCGTTTGACAGTTGCGCGCTGCACATCCAATTCTGTGCGAGAGGGGAGTTTTCCGCCAGAGGCTTTATTCAATTCTTCATAACGGCGCATTTTGGCTTTGGCTTCTTCTGCTGTGGCTTTGGCTTCAACTAGTTTCGCATTCGCTGTTTCTAGGGCCGCTTGCGCTTGCTTGCGGGCGCTTTCGAGCTTTGCTTTATCCAATTCAATTAAAACGTCTCCAACTTTCACCGTCGAATTCACATCGACATTGACTTTGGAAACGATGCCAGAGAGTTCCGAGCCAATCGAAACGGTTCGCACGGGATTCAAAGTCCCGTCAGCCGAAACAGTGACGCGAATGTTCCCAAGAGAAACGTCGCGGGTCATATAGCTTGGTTTTACTGCGCCAGAACTCATCGAATAAGCAATGACACCCAAAATGGCAAGCGCTGCGACATACACTACTGGGCGCTTAAAGAGTTTTTTCTCAGCCGTGAGCCCAAGAAGTTTCTTTTTTTGTTCGTTATTGGTTTCTTTCATATCTTAAGCCCCCTTTAGGACTCTTCCTCTTTAGGCGCTTTCCAACCGCCACCTAAAGCTGTGAATAGTTTGATGTAGTTTGTGGACCTATCGGCCTTATTCGATTGATAGGTTTCTTCGGCCGAAAAAAGCGTTCTTTGCGTATTTAGAACCGTCTGAAAGTCCGTAAGTCCCGCCTCATACTGGATTTGCGCGAGATCTGCCGCACTCTGAGAAA
>CAVEMY010000044.1:0-10401 GCA_963617005.1 Parabacteroides distasonis
TTCTTGTTGCCTCTTAATGTCGGGACAATCGATGGATTCCGTATTTCTGAACCCCGAAGACTCTTTAGAGGTGTGAATCTTCTTGTTGATACAGGGCTCTTTATTTTCCTTGCCGCGATTTTTATTTGGGCAATAAAACGAGCCCACGCCAAAGCTCTGAAAACGATTTTCGCGCTTTGCATCACATTTTCTTCCGTTGCCGCTCTCACAGAACTTTGGTCTACAAGGGCGCAGTGGGATATGGAAAACGATGCGACATTTAAGATGGGGTCAATCCCGAGTTGGAATGATCGCTTCTTAGGCTTTAGTAAAACGGGAACAAACACCGTTCTTCTTATTTTGGATATGTTCTCGGGCTTTCACGTGCAAACGATTTTGGACGAGAACCCCGATATTCGTGAAACGTGGAAAGACGCGACGTGGTACGCCGATTGCTTGGCAACGGGGCCAACGACTCAGTCAAGTCTCGCTTCCATCGTTTGCGGTAAGGCTTGCACGCCGCAGGCTTTAAATAAGAAAGAAGACGAAACTCTCATCGTGAAAATTAATCGCGCCTATGCCGCGGTTGCCGATCGATTCGGTCCCAATGTCGATGTGAGTTTGAATGAACGCACGTGGCTTGAACCACAATTAATCGGCGAATACGCCAAAAACAATCCCTTGGCGCTTCGCTACATGCCACTTTTCTACCTTTCTTACTATTCAGCCAAACGCGGTATCAAACATAAAGCAACAAGTGGCGATGGTTTCTTAGTAAGCGTGAGCTTATTTTCTGCTACCCCCTGGTCTTTGAAGAACTTTATCTATGAGGGAGGAAGTTGGATTGGATCGACGCGCGGGCACAACGATTCGCTTTCCACGTCTCGCCTTCGTGACTGGGCTTTCTTAGAGTCTTTCCCAGAATTGGCGAACGCCAACGCGAAAAAGAGCACCTTTAAATTGATGTATTCAGAAATCACGCATCAACCCTGGTATATGGAGCCAGGTAGCTGCGAGATTTGCCAGAAGGGCTACCCATTAAAAGCGGGGCAAGCGATTAATCCAGGTCACCTTCAGACAGAAACCTGTGCCTTGCGTAGCATCGGGAAGTGGCTTACCTGGATGAAGGAAAATGGCGTTTATGAGAACACAACAATCATTCTCACAAGCGACCACGGTCACGGAATCGGCAGGAAGAGCGCACTTTTACTTGTAAAACCTGCAGGTGCCCGCCAAAAGGAAATTCGGATCGACCGCAGTCCTGTGGAGTTATCGGACGCTTCCGAGATGATTTTCGGCGTCTATCCCAAAGAGAATCCGCAACGCGTGAGAACCTTCACAACCGTTGGCGCTCGTATGGGAACAACGTTCCGCGATGTAAGAGAAGTTAAAGTCAAGGGCCCACTGATGGAAAACTCAAGTTGGGCCACAGGAAAAGCCTACGCGGAGTAGAAAACGTGTTAGTTATTTTTGGCGTCGCTTTGCGGGAGATTGCCAAAAATCCAATTGAGGAACCCGCCACGGTTTCTTGAGCAAACAAGGACTTTGCCTTTCCCAGTAAAGGTCAAAACAATCCCTTCTCCTGAAAGCGTGCTTTCCACGATCTTACCGAAAAAGCCCTTGCGTGCCGTATTGAGTGTCAGTTTGTAATCAAGCGCCGCATCCCACGCCACAACGTGCCCGTTATCGATGATAAGGGGGTGTTCGGGAGTAACTTCCATCTCCCGAATCGAACCAAAGCCAGAGACGGCAAGCGTGCCAGAGCCTGAGGCTTCCATTACAAAAAAGCCCCCGGATTTTGCAAAGAGCGCTTTCCCGAGCCCTTGGCTTTTCGTTTCGATGGCGACGTCTTTTGTGCAGGCTAAAAAGGCGCTGTCAGAGAGCATGTAGCGGGCAGGTCCCACTTCAAGCAGCCGAACGTCTCCAGGGATGTTGGGAGCAAGAAGAATGGAACCTGCGGCATCTACCGCCTCAAATTTTTGCTGAAAAAAGTTCTCGTCGTTAAGAAGCTTGCGCCCCAGAGACCGAAAGAAACCACCCGAAGCGCTCGAGGTCAGTGTAATGGCGCTATCCATCGCAACCATCGCATTATTTTCTGCGTAAATCACTTCGCCTCTTTCAAGAGTGACCTTTAAAAGGGGATCGACGCTTCCTGTGATTTCAAATTGGCTCATAGGTGTCTCTCAGTTTTATTTGAGGCGTTTTCTCTTTAGTCGATGTATTCGATCTTCGGGATTAACTTCTCAACAATCGGTTCTTTCTTTTCGTTAAAAAGCGCCTTGTTCTTTTCAAAAAGATTACCACCGTGCGTATCAATTGAGACGATCAAGGGCCCGAAGTCTTTCACGCGCATCACCCACATCGCCTCAGGCATTCCGAGGTCATGCCACTGCACGTCTTCGACTTCTTCGACGCAACTTGCAGCAACGACCGCACAGCCCCCTGGGAACACACAGTGAAGCGCTTTAAATTCAGAGCAGGCGCGAACGGTATTGGGGCCCATGCCGCCCTTACCAACGATTAAGCGAACGCCTGTTTCACGGGTAAATTCGTATTCGTACTTTTCCATACGCATGGAGGTTGTGGGGCCGATGGAAACGACTTTGTGGCCTGAAGGCGAAGTTTTATCTTCAACCATAATGGGGCCGGCGTGCAAAATCGCTTTTTCCTTTAAGTCGACGGGAAGTTTGCGACCTTGCTTGACTAATCTTGTGTGCACGCAATCGCGCGAGGTGACAAGAGTTCCTGTTAAGTAGAGGATGTCACCGATATGGATATCCTCGAGGTCTTCGGCTTTAATCGGTGTAGTAAGAATCTTGATACTCATAGTTGCGCCCCTTTATGCGTAAGGACTTCGTAGGATAGGTCGGATGCGAATCGGATTGTGGCGCGGCGATGTGCCCAGCAGCCTGTGGAAATACCAACAGCGAGGCACGAGGGGTGACGCGCGGCGTGTTCGACGTGAACCGCCATCACAGAGTCTTTCCCTGTTAAGCCCTGAGGCCCGATATTGAGTTCATTTAAGCCTTCGGCAATGAGGCGCTCGAATTCCGCTCCCCGTGGGTTGGGGTTATGTGTCCCAATCTGACGCATGAGAGCCTTCTTACTTAAGCGAGAAGCGACTTCCGCGGACCCCGCAATACCGACACCTAATAAAAGCGGCGGGCAAGCGTTAATGCCGCGTTCAGTTACCAAGTCAAAGATAAAGCGTAGGACGCCTTCATAGCCTTCAACGGGCATTAGGACTTTTGCGGTGCCTGGAAGGGAACAGCCGCCTCCTGCCATATAGCAGTGAATCGTGCAGGAATCCCCATCGACGATATCCCAATCAAGCCACGGGATGCGGTAGCCCGTATTGGTCCCCGTATTTTTTTCATCAAAGATTTCGACAGCGTTGTGGCGAAGGGGTGCCTTTTTTGTTGCTTCTTTGGCCGCTGCTTCAAGAACTTTGGGAAGGTCTTTTAAGTAGGGGAATTCTGCGCCGCACTCAATAAAGTATTGAATGACGCCCGTGTCTTGGCACAGCGGGACGTTACGGTCATTGGCAAGAGATAAGTCACGAAACATCGTTTCGTATAAGAGGGAGGCAAGCTCGGTTTTCTGTTCGTTTTTCAACTCGGTTAAGCGCTTTAGAACATCATCAGGAAGATGCTTTCCAAAGTAAGCGGTTAACCGAGTCATCGTATCGAGTAATTGCGATACAGCTTCAGCGTGTTCCATGTGGGACTCCTTTTGACTCAAAATGAAGAGTTGAAGTTGCGCGGTATTTTAAAGAGAGTTGAGTTGGAGCCCTTTTTTTACAAGAAGAGTTTTTGTCTTTACGCAAAGCCTATAGGGTCGATGGCGTTTTTCTATTTTTGGGAGCGCCCCATGTTTTGAAGTTCGGGGATTTGGGTTCCTACGCCAATGTTTAATTTTTTAAGACTTCCCTTTTTTAGTTCAATGGCTGCTGCCGTAAGCCCATAGGAATAGTGAATATCTTCAGTATTAGCCGCCATTGAATCGGTGTGAAAGACAACGCCTTTTTCGTTAATAAAGGCAATGTCTAAATCTAGTGGCGTATTTTTCATCCAAAAGGCAACGAATTGCGGTGGATTAAATAAAAAGAGCATCCCTGTGTTTTCGGGTAAGGCCCTTCTTCCCATAAGCCCTTTTTCTTGCTTAGCTGGCGTTCGCGCGACTTCAAGGGTGAGCGTTTCATTGCCAAGCGTGAGAGTGAGCGTTTCTTCAGGGGCGGCAGCAAGGGGACTAGCCAAGGTAAAGAGCAGGGACAGGATAAAAAGAAAGTATCGCATCAATAAAAACGCCCTCCGTTTTCCTAGTGAAGACGAGGGCGCTACAAAAACGGGAAGGTGTCTTACTTTTCCGGTTTGATATGGGCGGCCTGTTTGCCTTTGGGGCCCGTGACAACTTCAAAGGTGACCTTCTGGCCTTCTTTGAGTGTCTTAAAGCCTTCGATCTCGATCGCAGAGAAGTGAGCGAACAAGTCCTCACCACCTTCATCGGGAGTAATGAAGCCGAAACCCTTGGCATCGTTAAACCATTTGACAATACCGCTTGCCATGCTATTTTCTCCTAATATCCTCCACTTCAGACTTCCCGTGGATCAACGTGCCCACTTTGTACGAAGAAAGTCTCAAGCCTGGTCAGCGCGAAAAAAAGGATATGTGACCGCGCGACCCTTGGCGACGGCGGCAAGAAGAGCATGGGAGAAGTACCCCTACACGTCAAGCCACTTCACACTCCCAACACATTAGCACCATAGAACGCAAATAAGCAATTCTATCTAGATGAGTTTTTTCAAAATGGCGTCTCAAAAAGACGATAGTGCCTAAGTTTTAAGCACATTTAGGGCGATTCTCGCGTTTTTCGGGCTCCGAATTTGGTAGGAAGCCCTGTTTTGCTGTACGATGACGCCCTCATTTGCAGCAATACGTAAGCTTACTTTTGATCTCCCCGTTTTCCACTGGGTCAAGAGGCCAATGAGTTTTCTGTATTTTAAGCAAGGTGACTAGGATAGAATTTTTTTAGATTCTGTCAATTCGTGACTAGGTAAGTGACTTTGAAATAGACCTCAGTTTGTAGAGCTTTTTCCTCTTTACAAACGGTATGGCCAAAGCGAAAGCGCCATCTTTCGTGAGTTTTAAAGCGTTTACCGCATTGAAATTAGGTGAAAATAAATGAAGACCTTCTCTGCCAAGCCGCTTGAAGTCAAGCGCGACTGGTATTTGGTCGACGCCACGGACAAGGTCCTGGGTCGTTTGGCCGCTGAGATTGCCTTGCGCTTACGTGGTAAGCACAAGCCCGAGTACACGCCGCATGTCGATACGGGCGACTACATCGTCGTGATTCATGCCGATAAGCTTCGTCTTTCTGGCGAAAAAGCCGGTAAGAAGACGTACTACCGCCACACGGGTTATCCTGGTGGCATCTATGAGACAACGTTCTCAGAGATGCAAGCCAAGCACCCGGGCCGTGCGCTCGAAATCGCCGTCAAAGGCATGCTCCCGAAGGGACCCTTGGGCTACGCGATGATTAAGAAATTGAAGATCTACGCTGGCGCTGAGCATCCGCATTCGGCTCAGTCTCCCAAGACGCTTGATATTTGAGGTGAACCAAGATGATCGGTAACTACAATTACGGCACCGGCCGTCGCAAGAGCTCTGTTGCGCGTGTCTTTATTAAGCGTGGTACAGGCAAGATTACGATTAACGGGCGCGCCTTGGACGATTTCTTTAAGCGTGAAACAGGTCGCATGATTGTTATGCAGCCGTTGCAGGTCACAGATAACGTCGAAACCTTCGATGTGATGGTTAACGTCACAGGTGGCGGCGAATCCGGACAAGCGGGCGCTGTGCGTCACGGTTTAACACGTGCTTTGATTGACTACGATGCGGCCATGAAGCCCGCATTGAGCCAGGCAGGCCTTGTCACACGTGATGCGCGTGAAGTCGAACGTAAGAAGGTGGGCTTACACAAGGCTCGCCGCGCCAAGCAGTTCAGCAAGCGTTAATTCGTTTTTTGCTCTGCTTTGTCTTTCGCCATTCAGGCCCGAGCGGCTTTGGGTGGCGAAATTCTTATGGGGATTTGTTTCTTTGCGTTTTTTTCTCTACCAAAGAGAGGGGAATCTCCATATACTTACGCGTTGAATAAGTGAGCGCCTTTTTTCTATTAGAACGCTCCTTTCGTTTTACAGTTCAAATCCTTTTTGAGATTGAGGTTACATCGTGTTTTTCATTTCTGACGCTTACGCACAGACCGCCTCGGGTGGCGGCATCGCTGACATTGCCGTGCAGGTTGTTCCGCTTCTTTTGATTTTTGCGGTGTTTTGGTTCTTTTTGATTCGTCCGCAGCAAAAGCGCCAGAAGGAACATATGAAGCTTTGCCAGTCCTTGGGTAAGGGCGATGAAATCTTAACCGTGGGTGGTCTTGCTGGTCGCATCGTTGACTTGGACGAGGCCTACATCGTGATCGAAATCAGCCGCGTTGACGAAAAGTCCGTAACGATTACGATGCAGCGTGGCGCCGTGCAAACCGTTTTGCCGCGCGGCACGATTAAGTCGATTTAAAAAGTACGAAATCATGCACACGAAGCGCGCAAGGACTCCCTTGCGCCTTTCGTGCTTTCAAATACGAAAAAAAGAGCTACATCGAAGTAGCCAGACTTGAAGGAATCCCGAATGAATCGATACCCGCTTTGGAAATACATTCTCATCGCCGTGGTGCTCGTTGTCGCATTCGTGTACACGTTGCCTAACTTTTATGGTGAGTCGCCAGCGGTACAGGTAAGTTCTGCTAAATCCACCGTGAAGATTGAGGAGCGCACCTTAGATCGCGTCGAAGCCGCGCTAGCTGAAGCAAAACTTAAACCCAATGGTGTTTTCTTTGAGCGAGGCGCTCAGCAAAACACGATTCGTGTGCGCTTTGACCCCACACAAGGCGAAGAGCAACTTTTAGCGCGTGAAGTGCTTGAGAAGACACTCAATCCTGATCGCACAGATCCAAGCTACATCGTGGCTCCCAATTTGGTTCCCAATACGCCGCAGTGGCTCTTAAGCATCAATGCGTTGCCGACCTATTTGGGTTTGGACCTTCGAGGTGGTGTGCACTTTCTCTTACAAGTGGATATGCACTCAGCAATCTTGAAAAGAGCTGAATCCACAGCCGCTGACCTTCGCACGCAGTTTCGTGAAAAGAGAATTCGCCACGCGGGTATCACACGCTTGGGGACAAAAATCGAGATTGCCTTTAATAACGAAGAAGATAGGGCTCGCGCACTTGACTTGATGCGCAATACGCAGCCTGATCTTTCCTTTAAGCCCGTGGAGCAAGAAGGAAAATACATGATTGCCGCCGAGCTCTCGCAAAAGGCAATCAAGAACGTTCAAGAGTATTCCTTAAAGCAAAACATCTCGACATTGCACAACCGTATTAACGAATTGGGTGTTGCTGAACCCGTCATCGCTCAGCAGGGTGCAGACCGCATTGTTGTGCAATTGCCTGGTATTCAAGATACAGCAAAAGCGAAAGACATCTTAGGCCGTACGGCAACCCTTGAAGTCCGTATGGTTGACGATACGCCAGAGGCTTACGCACAGCTTCAACAGGGCAATGTCCCCTTTGGTGATGAGCGTTACTTTGACCGTGAAGGCCACCCTGTTTTAGTCAAGCGCCGCGTCATTCTCACAGGCGAAAACTTAAACGATGCGCAGCCAGGCTTTGATCAACAAACGCAAGAGCCGACGGTGAACCTATCCTTGGACAACAAAGGCGCTCGTATCTTTAAGGATGTGACGAGAGCCAACGTCGGAAAACGTATGGCCATCATCCTTTTTGAAAAGGGCAAAGGCGAAGTTGTTACAGCGCCTGTGATTCGTCAGGAAATTGGCGGTGGTCGCGTTCAGATTTCTGGTCGCATGACAACGATTGAGGCAACGGACACGGCTCTTTTGTTGCGCGCAGGTTCTTTGGCAGCTCCCATGGAAATCGTTGAAGAGCGCTTAATTGGACCGAGCTTAGGCGCAGATAACATTAAAGCCGGTTTCAAATCGACGCTTTACGGCTTTGGTATCGTCGCGATCTTTATGATGCTTTACTACTCGGTGTTTGGCGTCGTGTCGGCCACATGTCTACTTTGTAACGTGATGTGCTTGGTTGCGGTGCTTTCAATGCTACAAGCAACACTGACTCTACCTGGTATCGCGGCTATTGCGTTGACTCTCGGTATGGCTGTGGACTCGAACGTTCTTATTAACGAACGCGTAAGAGAAGAGTTGCGTGAAGGACGAACGCCACAACTTGCGATTAGTGAAGGGTACGATGCGGCCTTTAACACGATTATCGACTCGAACTTAACGAGCTTAATCGCGGGTATTGCGTTGTTGATCTTTGGCTCAGGTCCTGTGAGAGGCTTCGCTGTCGTTCACTGCTTAGGCATCATGACATCGATCTTTACGTCAGTGACTGTGTCTCGCTCATTGATTAACCTTATTTACGGTCGCGTGAAAAAGCTCTCGCACATTCGCGTTGGCCAAGCTTGGGACCCGCACGGCAAAGACCGTACGGCCAAGCACTATCAGAAGTAAAAGGGGGACATCATGGAATTTTTCCGTATTCATAAAACAATCCCCTTCATGCGCTATTCGCTCATCTTGAACTCGATTTCTGTGGTGAGTTTCTTAGTGGCGGTGTATTGGATTTTCTTTCATGGCTTGGCGTTCTCGATTGAATTCACGGGTGGCACGCAGGTTGTGGTGCAGTACCCTGAGGCAGTTTCCGCTGAAGCCGTGCGCCACGACATTAAAGAGGGCTTGGGAGTAGAAGCCGCGGTCCAAAACTATGGCACCGCGCGCGACTTAATGATTCGTATGCCCTTAAAGGAAGGCGCAGATTCTGGCCATCAGGCCCAAGAACTGATGAAGGTCTTGTCCGCGAAAGACTCTGGCGTACGCATGATGAATAACGAGTACGTGGGCCCGCAAGTGGGTGAAGAGCTCGCTAGCGACGGGTTAACCGCTCTGTGCCTTGTTGTCTTTGGCATCATGATGTATTTGGCGTTCCGATTTGAGTGGAAGTTCTCGGTCGCGGCCATTATCGCCAACCTTCACGACATCATTATTGTGGTCGGCATCTTTGCTGTGATGCAGTGGGAATTCTCGCTACCAGTCTTAGCGGCTGTCCTTGCCGTTCTCGGGTATTCAGTAAACGAATCCGTGATTATTTTCGATCGCGTGCGTGAACACTTTAGAAAGATGCGTCGCGTTGATACTGTTGAGATTATTAATTCAGCGATTACGGCGACGATTTCTCGAACAGTGATTACCCACACCTCCACATTGGCGATGACGCTTTCGATGTTTTTCTTCGGAGGCCCCGCGTTGCACCACTTCTCCTTGGCGTTAACGATTGGTATTTGCTTAGGCATTTACTCATCGATTTTCGTTGCGGCAGCCATTGCGCTTTACCTCGGTGTAAAACGCGAAGACCTCGTCAAGCCCATCCGTCACGATGAGGTGGAAGCGAACGTCCCGTAATCGGAATCGTTTGGAATTTGCAGGTGTTTTAAGCGGGCCAAATGGCCCGCTTTCTGTTAGCGCGTGTAGTGAAGGGTGTGAAGCGTAAGCCCCGTAAGAACTTTCACGTTGCGATTGGGTTTTCCAGCTGTAGTTTGAGGAAGGCTGCTGACCCACGCAATGCGTCTTGGGCACTTATAAGGAGAAAGACGCCTCTTTAATTCTTCCTTTAAGACGTTGTCATCAACGGGATTTTCTTTAGCCACCAAAAGAGCTGTGACAATCGCTCCCCAAGTTTCATCGGGCGTTCCTAACACTAAAGAGGCTTTAATTCCCTCAATCGAATTTAAGACAAGTTCGACTTCAGTGGGATAGACGTTTTCGCCTCCTGTGACAATTAAATCGGTGCGGCGGGCGTGAACTGTGACGGCGCCATTCTCGTCAATTTCTCCAATATCTCCCGTATCAAACCAAGCGCTTTTTTCTCGTGGCGTGTGCCCCCAGTAGCCGTACATGACCATGGGGCCCCTTACGTGAATTGTTTCGTTTTCGATTTTAAGTTCCACTAGCGCGTTGGCTTTAGGAGTGGCTTTTGGATTGAAACGCTCTTTGTAGGAGCTTGTCACGATGTTGCTTGCCGTTTCTGTCATCCCATAGGTTGTCACAATGGGAAGTCCCTTTTCTTTTGCTTTCGTTAAAAGGGTTTGCGAGGCGCCAGCACCCCCTAAAAGAATTGTCCGAAAGGCTTTGGGTGGCGTCCAATTCGGAAACTCATCCATGAGTTTTACAAGCATCGTTGGAACGATGGAGGCAAGCGTGATGTGATTGGCCGCCAACGCCGCAATAAAGTCTTTAGCGCAAAAGTGCGGGAAAAGAACGATACGGCTTCGCGCAATAAGAGACCTCGTCA
>CAVEMY010000044.1:10742-12141 GCA_963617005.1 Parabacteroides distasonis
CCCGCTTTAGGGCGCACAAGTGTTTTGATGCGGTCCTCGACTAACCCGACCAACTGATCATAGGTAATCGCTTGATTGGCTGTGCAAATCGCAATGCCGTTAGGTGCATCAAGAGCCGCTGCTCGAATCGATAGTGCTCGAGCGCTAAGACTTTCAAAATCAATCATGACGGCTTTAGGGGAGGCGCTTAAATTTTGAGAAGTCAGGGCGACGCTTTTCCAAGAAGGCGTTTTTGCCTTCTCGCCCTTCTTCAGTCATGTAATAAAGAAGAGTGGCGTTACCAGCAAGTTCCTGTAAGCCTGCCTGACCATCACAATCGGCGTTAAGTGCAGCCTTAAGGCAACGAATCGCAAGAGGGGAATTCGCGAGAATTTCTCGGCACCACTGCACGGTTTCTGCTTCTAAGTCTTTATAAGGGACGACTTTATTCACAAGTCCCATATCAAGCGCTTCTTTCGCGTCATAAAAGCGCGCTAAAAACCAAATCTCTCGCGCTTTTTTCTGCCCGACAATGCGAGCCATGTAGCTTGCACCCCAGCCGCCGTCAAAAGATCCCACGCGAGGTCCTGTCTGACCGAATTTGGCGTTATCGGCAGCGATTGTTAAATCACAGAGCATATGAAGAACGTGGCCACCACCCACACACCATCCTGCAACCATCGCAACAACGGGCTTCGGGCAGGTGCGAATCTCTCGCTGAAAGTCAAGGACGTTTAGTCTTGGTGTGCCATCGGAACCCACGTATCCGCCTGTCCCGCGAACCTTTTGGTCGCCTCCTGAGCAAAAGGCAAGTTCCCCTTTCCCAGTCAGAATTACAACACCGATGTCGGCATCGTCTCGTGCGTCAGCGAGTGCTTCACGCATCTCTTTTACAGTAAGAGGCCGAAAGGCATTTCTAACCTCAGGGCGGTTGATTGTAATCTTTGCAATCCCTTCGGCTTTCTCATAAAGGATGTCGGTAAAGGTTCCTGCGCTTTTCCAATTAGGAATGCGTGGAAGGTGTGATGTGTCAAGCATCGGTTGCATTCTTTTTTTCTCCAAAAAGTATCGAGGGATTGTAGCGGTTCTTGCTACTTCAATTTTTAGTGGCAAAAACTAGGTTTCTTTAAACCAACAAGAGTCGCGATCGATAAGCCACTCCCGTGATGTCGGTAGTGCGATTGCGGAAAACACTCACCGAAAAATATAAGGTGTTTTCCTTAGAGATTCGGGCTTTTACAACAGTCACTTCTTAGGCTGAGAACTCTTTGTTGCCTGAGATAACCGCGGGCGGCTATCTTTGCACCATCCACTGGGGATTTCTTGAAAAGAACCTTGTCTTTTTTAGAAATTGACCCTGGAAATTAGATTTTGAATTTGCAAAATAGGAGAAAGAAATGAAAAAGCAAATTCTCGCAAG
>CAVEMY010000045.1:0-11893 GCA_963617005.1 Parabacteroides distasonis
CGCCCTCCTTCCTTTTCGTGATTCGTAACGCGCGCGGTGTCCCAAGCTTTTCTGACCGATAGCCTTTTAAATCAAACTTTTCTAGGCCTTTTGTCGAAGGCAAGCAAAAGGTTTGCGGCGTAAAATCCCAAACCTTAAAAGAGTGATTTCTTTCTTAGCCCCTTGTAGACAAAGGCTTAAGCCATGTCCATTTATCTTGTTTTGCTTGCGGCCATTGTGCTGATGGTCGTTTTAATCCGTAAACACGTCCCGATTGGGCCGGCGATTTTGGCAGGAGGCCTTTTTGTTTGGGCTATTCTCGACACAAATCCCGCCTCTTTAGTGAAAGCTCTGAAATCGACGCTTACGATGCAGCGAAGCTACGACTTAATTTTTGCTTTGTACTTTGTCGTGTGCTTAGAAATCGAGATGCGTAAAAGCGGCATCTTAAATGGCTTAGTCGAGTATCTTCACCACATCATCCCATCGAAAAAAGTGACTCTTGCTGCGATGCCTGCGTTTCTTGGGATGCTTCCTTCAATCGGGGGCGCTCGGTTTTCTGCCCCCATTGTCGAAACCGTTGCCAAGGGCCAAGACGTTTCTCCTGAAAAGAAAGCGCTCATCAATTACTGGTTTCGGCACATCATGGAGTTTTCTAACCCGATTGTCCCAGGCATTCTTTTAACCTGCGCGATTGTCAATGTCCCGATTAGCGACGTGATTTTGCACCTGCTGTGGGTGAGCGCCTTGATGACCACAATCGGATGGTTCTTTTTTGTTTCTCCCTTAAAGATTGTGGAGCCAGAGGTTGAGCCAAGCAAAACGGAACTCGCGCACTATCGCGTTGACTTTATTCTTGCCCTACTTCCGATTTTTGGCGTCTTTGGCATCTCGCTTGCCGCGGGGCTTCCCGCGTCAATTTCGATTTTCATTATTGTCGCTGCCCTTTACCCGATTCTCATACTGCTAAATCGCAAGGTCAGTCTCAAAGAGATTTTCGTGGGCGCCCTTGAATTCAAACTCTTGCGTGACGTGGGTTTGATTCTTTACTTTATCCAGCTCTTGGAAGCAAGTGGCGTCTTAGCGCAGATTGTCACAAGCTTTGAAGCTTCCACACTGCCACTACCTCTCATTCTTGGCTTTATTAGCTTTATTATCGGTATGTTAACTGGCATGTCTCAAGGACATGTGGCGATGATGATGCCGATTGTCGCCGCTGTCGCTCAAGGCTCATTAGATCTTATTGGTCTCGTGCTTGTCTGTGGCGTTTGCGGTCAGATGGTCACACCCACGCACGTGTGCCTCATGGTTTCGTTGGATTACTTTAAAGCCGATTTCTTTAAAACACTCAAACCCTGCATTGCGGCAGTGGCTTTGATGCTGACGATCTTTTCGGTTGTCAGTTACTTCACTTGGAATTAAACGGGTCCGATTGGCAAACGCCCTCGGACCCGCAAGAAACAGTAAAACGAAATCGCTTAGAGTTCTTTCATGTCAATGAAATCGAACTCTGCGTCATTGACGGCCTTTTTAACGGCCTCGTAGTCAAGGGCCGCGGTGCTTTTTACGGTCGCACCTTTTTTCGCAAGGTCAACGGCGACTTCAGTCACGCCAGAAAGCGATGAAATTGCCTTTGTCACAGCCTTGGCACAATGCTCGCAGGCCATCCCTTCAATACGAACCCAATAGGTTGTCATTGTTTGCTCCTTCTCTTGAATAGTTAAATCGGTTTCTTCGCTATCGTCTTGCCCATAAAGAGGCTCAGGACGCCACGTGAAAAGTCGTAAGGCGTTCGATACCACGCAGATTGAACTTAAGCTCATAGCGGCGGCGGCAAACATGGGACTTAATTGCCAGCCTGTCATGGGGTAAAGGAATCCTGCGGCAAGCGGAATACCGAGTAAGTTATAAAAGAACGCCCAAAATAGATTCTGGTGGATGTTACGCATTAAAGCGTGCGACAAATCCATGCAGGCGGCGATATCGGCCATCCGGTTATTGACAAGCACGACGTCAGCTGAATCGACAGCGACGTCGGTTCCTGCTCCCACGGCCATCCCGACGTCTGCCTCAACGAGAGATGGGGCATCATTAATGCCGTCACCAACAAAGAGCACGTGGTGCCCCTCGCGCTTTAAGCGAGAAATAAGTTTTTGCTTATCCTCTGGCGTCATGGCCCCATAGGACTTCGCGAGATTAAGTCGCTTTTTCAAGTACTGCAAAACAGGACGCGCGTCGCCGCTAGCGGCAATCACAGAAATGTTCTTTTCCTGTAGTGCAGTAACGAGAGCCTCAACACCGTTACGCAAACGGTCTGCCAAATCGATTGCCGCGATAAGTTCACCGTCGACAGTTAAAAAGAGTCGTGTGGAACCCGCGACGATTTTGGGTTTGGCTGCCAAAGGAGATGTTGCAACAACATCCGCAATCCCTAGTGCAATAGAGTTACCAATCTCAATACGCTTACCAGAAACGGTGCCAGCAACCGCTCCGACTCGCGCTTCAAAGTTTTGAACCTCAGTCGGATTGATGTCTTTTTCTTTCACGTAGCGGCAAATCGCTTTAGCTAGTGGATGCGTTGAAAGACGTTCGATGCTAAGGGCTGCTAGGAGCGCTTCACTTTCTTTCTCAGCGCTCACTCGGAATTCAACAACTTCGAATTCGCCTTCAGTGAGCGTCCCCGTCTTATCAAAAACAACCGTATCGATGCGACTTAACTCTTCGATTGCTTGGGCATTCTTAAAGAAAGCGCCGTGACGAGCAGCGAGTGCACTTCCGATTGTCACAGCAACTGGCGTTGCGAGCCCTAATGAGCACGGGCAAGAGATTACTAAGACGCAAACAGCACTTACTAAAGAGAATTCAACAGAGCGCCCCAATGAAATCCAGACGACAAACGTCACGAGCGCCACAAAAATAACAAAGGGAACAAAAACGGAGCTGACGCGATCGGCAACGCGTTCAATAGGCGCTTTTGTTTCTGAAACGGCATCAACAAGCGAAAGAATCTTCGAAAACTTGGTTTGCCCTCCAGCGCGCACCACCCGCATCTGTAGCCAGCCAGACGTAACCATCGTGGCGCAAGAGACGTCGCTACCCACACCCATGATGCGCGGTAGGCTCTCTCCGGTGAGAACAGATTCATCAACCTCGGCTTCGCCCTGAAGGATTTTCCCATCAGCAGGAATCGATTCCCCTGCTCGCACCAAAAGAATGTCTCCTTTAAGAAGACTTGAAGTGGGAACGCGTTCTTCTTTTCCATTAACTAGGCGTGTTGCTTCATCAGGGATGCACCGAGCAAGACCTTCAAGAGCTGCAACCGATTTATCTTTAGCGCGTCCTTCAAGCCATTTACCGACACCGACAAAGGCATAGATCATCGCCGAGGAGTCAAAGTAAAGACCCATTAGGGTCTCGCTCGTGACACCCAGGTCTGTGTTTAAGGCTAGGAGGAATGCAACCAAGCTATAAAGGTAAGAGGCGCTCGAACCGATAGCGACCAAAGAATCCATCGTCGGAGAAAGCGATAAAAGCGCTTTCATGCCTGAGGTCCAATGCTGACGATTAATCCAGAAAACAGTTAAAGAAAGGATTGCCTCGCAAATTGCGATTGTCACAGGCTGAAGTGTCCACTTCAATCCAAAGAAGGCAAAAAGCATCAGTGTGACAGCCAAAACGACTGTCGCACACATCTGGGTATTTAAGGTGCGTGGCTTTAATAATTTGCGCTTATTGCTATTGGCGTTATGTAGGCCGTAGCCTGCTTTTTGCACAGCCTTAAATAACAGAATCTCATCGAAGTTTTCATCTTCAACTTCAACAAGTGCTGTCTTACGTAAGAGATTTACTGTCGCTTTGTGTACGCCTTTCACACTTTCGAGCGCACGAGTGACACGAGCGCTACAAGACGCGCACGTCATCCCATCGACTAAATAATGATGTTTGACCATAGCAATAGTTTTTGAGAACAATTCTTATTTGGCTTGATTCTACAACCCTAGACCCACTTCAGCGTTAGACTTCGCAAGAAAGAACAACAAAAAAGTAGCACATCTAACAAAATGGGGGAGCGATGACAAAACACCGCATCACAGTTAAGCTAAGCGACTCAGACGCTCACAGGCTTTCTGAAGTTTCACGTCGACTTGGAAAAACCTTGGTGAAAAAAGATCCTTGGCCGTAATCGGCGCTTCAATACTTTAGTGTGCGTTAAAAAAATTCACAGTTTGCCTTATGAACGATCAGCTTAGTTATCCAGCAAAAGTTACGAAAGACGGCAACCTTTATGTCATTAGTTTTCGCGACGTTAAAGAGGCGATTACTCAGTGCGAGAGCGAAGAAAAGATTCTCGCAACCGCTGCTAGCGTCTTAAAGGACGTCGCTTGCGTTTACATCGAGAAAGGCAAGCCCTTCCCACTTCCTAGCGCAAAACACGCGGGAGAAATTCTTGTCGTGTTACCCCCTAGTTTTGCCGCCAAAATCGTTTCGCACAACGCGCAGTTCTGAGGTCTCACCAATCCAAAGTTTGACGCAAAAAAAAGCCCACCCGGAATCTCACCGGATGGGCATTGACCAGTCCCGAAGAGGCATACAACCTCAACTTGGTTCTTAAGGAGAGTTGAAAGCGAGAACTGTTTTCCCTACCTTCGGTGCAAACTATACGAGCAAAAACATTGTTTTCCTATAACTCAAAAGCACATCTCCCATAGTTCGAACGGATTAGGGGAAATGTGCTGTGCGTAAAAAAAGCGACCCCGAATTGAGGTCGCCATTTTCGTGCTTATTTCACAAACCAATTAGAACGTCGGAATCACAGCACCTTTGTATTGCTTGACGATGTAGTCGCGAATTGCAGGAGAGCGCATCACCTGGGCGAGTTTGCCCAAAGCTTCACGGTTGTCACCTGTGCGAATCACAACAACGTTCGCGTAGGGAGACTCCGAATTCTCAATAAAGAGTGAGTCCTTTGTCGGGTTCAAACCAACACCCAAGGCGTAGTTCGAATTAATAACAGCGAGTGTCACATCATCGAGCGCACGCGGAAGAACCGCCGCTTCCATTTCAACGACCTTGACATTGAACTTGTTATTGATCACATCGGCAGGTGTTCCGTTGATGCCAACACCCTCTTTCAAACTAAAGAGACCGGCGTCAGCCAACACCTTCAAAGCGCGACCGCCATTTGTCGGATCGTTCGGGATAGCGACTTTGGCACCAGCCGGAACCTTCGTTAAATCCTTAACGCTCTTGGAGTAAACGGCCATCGGTTCGATGTGAACGCTGCAGAGCACCGAAAGATTGAGCTTGCGATCTTTGGCGAAACTTTCTAAATAGGGGATGTGCTGGAAGTAGTTGGCGTCGAGTTCTTTATCGGCGAGGGCGAGGTTGGGTTTGACGTAATCGGTGAATTCAATAATCTTGAGATTAACACCTTCCTTCTTTAATTCGCCCGCAGCGACTTTCAAAATATCCGCATGGGGAACAGGAGTCGCACCAACAGTAATGGTGACTTCCTTGGCTTCAGCCTTTTGGCTTTCAGCCTTCTTATCGCCGCATCCGACCAAAGCGAGAGCCAAAGCCGAGCAAGCTGTCAAAAGAATAATTGAACGTTTCATAGTTATAGATTTCCTTCAGGTTCCAATGAAAGTCAGAATGCCGCGATTGTATCGAGAGAAACTGAGAATTCCCGAGGATTCTTCCCCTTTCTTGCGCTTTGTCGCAAGACCTAGGTTGAAACGCCTAAATATCGAGTTCGAGATCTTCGCCGTGGGTTTCCATCCAAAGGCGTCGCCCTTGCGCTTCTCCCTTACCCATCAGAAGTGTCATCACGGCATCTGTCTCACTTTTTTCAAGCATGCCAAGGGTCACGGGAAGCAGGTGCCGCGTATCGGGATGAAAGGCGGCTTCTGCCAACTGCGCGACATTCATTTCCCCTAAGCCTTTAAAGCGAGAGATATTGAGTTTTTCTGTGTTAACGCCGTCTTTTTCAAGCTTCGTTAAGGTGCGTTTAAGTTCTTTATCGTCTGCGCAGTAGATCTTTTTCTCGGCCTTTTTCCCAATCTTTGGTACATCCACACGGAATAGCGGCGGCTGCGCAATAAAGACGTGCCCCTCACTAATTAATTTCGGGAAATGACGATAAAAAAGCGTCAAAAGCAAAACCTGAATATGGTTTCCGTCCACATCCGCATCGGCGAGAATGCAAACCTTGCCGTAGCGAAGCCCTTTTAAGTCAACAGGGTCATCGATTTTATGGGGGTCAACACCGACGGCCACTGCAATATCGTGAATCACTTGTGAAGCGAAAATCCGATCAGGGTCAACCTCCCACGTGTTAAGCACTTTGCCTCGTAAGGGCAAAATCGCCTGATACTCTTTGTCGCGCCCCTGTTTGGCGTTACCGCCTGCGCTATCGCCTTCGACTAAAAAGATCTCATTTCGTTCAAGGTCGGTGCTTTCGCAATCCGTCAATTTCCCAGGCAGCACCGCTACGCTCGAACCCTTCTTTTTCTCGACCTTTTTCATTTGCCGCTGACGGCTCATCGCCTGGCGGTTAACGAGTTCAGCGAGTTTCTTACCCTCTTCTAAGTGGGCATTGAGCCAAATCTCAAACTGCGGGCGAACAAAACTCGAGACGAGTCGGAAGGCATCGCGACTGGTGAGTTTCTCTTTAGTCTGCCCCTGAAACTGGGGGTCAAGAGACTTTGTCGAGAGGATGAAACTGGCTCTCGCGAAGACGTCTTCGGCTAAGAGCTTAACGCCCTTAGTCATAAGCCCGTGCGCTTCCATAAAGGCGCGCATCGCACCGAATAACCCATCGCGAAGACCGGCTTCGTGCGTACCGCCTGCGGGCGTTGGAATGAGATTGACGAAGCTTTCGCGAGAAAGGGCGCCGAATTCAGTCCACACAACAACCCAACTTGCGCCTTCTCCCTCGTTAAAGCTTTCGGTGTCGGCGTCGGCCCAGCCTTGAGCTTCAAAGGGGCTAATAAGAAGCGGCTCTTGAATTTCCGCTAGAAGGTATTCTCTTAGCCCACCTTCATAACGCCAGTGTTGCTCATCGCCTGTTTTCTCATTTTTGTAAGAAACGCGGCACCCAGGAAGCAACACGGCTTTACTCTTAAGTAAGCGAATCAGCTGCGAGAGCGGCACCTCGGCATTATCGAAATACTTGGGGTTCGGGACACAACGAACGCGAGTGCCCGTAAAGCGCTTAGATTTTGTGTTTTCAACTTCTTTTAAGGGGCTCTTAACGAAGCCGTTTTCGAAGGCGATATCAAACTGCTTTGCATCACGCCAGACGCTTACCTGCATGAGGCGACTTAAGGCATTGGTCACTGAAACGCCGACGCCATGAAGGCCTCCTGAGAAACTGTAGGCCCCGCCATCGGCTTTACTGAATTTGCCACCCGCATGTAGGTGCGTGAAAACAAGCTCCACTGTCGGGATGCCTTCAGTGGGGTGAATTCCTGTGGGAATTCCTCTGCCGTTATCTTCGACAGTAATGGCGCCGTCACTTTCAATCGTCAGACTGATGCTATCGCCAAAGCCAGCGAGGATTTCATCGCTTGCGTTATCCAAAACCTCCTGAATGATATGTAGGGGGTTATCGGTTAACGTATACATCCCAGGGCGTTGCTTAACAGGCTCCAATCCCTTCAAGACTTGAATCGATGATTCGGCGTATTGTTTGGCGCGCTTAGTAACTGGCATATGTGTTATAGGTTTCGCTTCAAAAAGCCCCTTTCTTTGGCCCAAAGAAAGGGGAAAACATCAATATCTTGTGAATTGATGCGGGATTTTAGCCTAAGAGCGGCTTAAGCGATTGGTTTTGTATCGTTTGTCTCGGGCTTAGTAGGCGCCTCAAGCGGCGCATTCGCTTGGCGCTTTTTAGCCCCCGCTTTCCCAGCTCGAGTAACACGTAAGGGGCGCCGCAGCCAAGCCTGAAACATTGCCATACTCGCGGCAAGAAAAACCGGTCCCAAAACAAGCCCTAAGAATCCAAAGGAAAGGATGCCACCGAAAACGCCCAAGAATACGAGCGCTAAAGGTAGCCTCGTCCCACGGCTAATCAAAAGAGGCTTTAAGAAATTATCGACTGAGGAGACCGCAAGAATGCCCCATAAGCATAGGAAAATCGCAGATCCTGGAGAGCCCGTCGAGTAAAGCCAAAGAGCTACTGGTGCCCACACTAAGGGTGGCCCCATCGGAACAACAGAAAGCACGCACACAGCAAAGGACAACAAAACAACGCCTGGCGCATCAACAATCACAAAGCCCACTGCAGCAACAAGGCCCTGCCCGATTGCCGTACCGATAACACCGAACACCACCGAGCGCGTCGTATTAAGAAGAATCGAACTAAATTCGCTTGCGAGCTCGCCTGAAACCTTATCGAGAAGCTTTTTAATGTGAGCGGCTAAAAAGTCGCCATCGCGATAAAAGAAAAAGGAGATAAAGGCCACTAGCAAGATTTGGAGTAAGCCGTTACCGACACCCAAAGAAACCGACACAAGCCACGTTGTCACAGGGTCGATTGTTGTCTGGAAAATCTGCGCTACGGCCTTCGCGTTAATCGTGCCATCGGTATACAAACCCTGCAGGGCATCCCCAAGGTAGGGTAACGAGGCAAGCCACGCAGGAAGCGGCATCCCAGCCATGACCCAGTCACGAACCCAATGAATCACAACAGGGATTTGTTGCGCCAAAATCGCGCAAAGAATGTAAATTGGGATAAGAATCGTCACGATCATGATCGATATCATGAGACTTGCCGTCAAAGTCTTGTGACCGATAAAGTGTTTATAGGTTCTGGAATAAAAGGGCCAAGACACAACAACGAGGACAGCCGAAAACATAATCGCTGTCAAAAATGGCTGCAAAACCATAAAGCAGCCAAAAAGAATGAAAGCCCCAAAGGCAATACGGATAAGTAGGTCGACTCGGTCCCTGAGCATAGGAGTGCTTCTCACTTTTAAAAGTTATGTCATCCTAGCAGAAAAGATTATAGAAATTTCTTAAAGAAGCCACTGCGACCGAAAATAAATTGGCGATGAGTAAGCGACGTTACTCTTAAAAATTGTTACCAATTAATTGGGACTCACCGAAAAGTAAGGTAGGCGGCGTGATAGAAAAGCCCTTTGTGTGTCAGTAGAATTCTTCTTTGAAGGTTGCTTTTCTTGTTTCGTTTTTGTTTTTTAAAGACCAAGTTGTAACAAGAAGACAACTTTTTTATTTACCTTCAAAAACTTGTCACTTAACTTTAAACGAAACCATGAGTGAACTTTCCGAGGATTTCCCGTGGGATTTTTTCTTGGCTTCGTGAAAAATTCAGCTTAAGTTTTAAGTGACCAAAAGGATGACTTATGAAGAAACATTTCACAGCAGTCGCTACTGCGGCCGCTTTGAGCGCTAGCCTTATCGTTGGCTGCACATCAAGTAATGTTGCAACAGAAACAACGGCAGCAGACACCGTTGTTTTCGGAAAGATTTACACATCGAATGCTAAGCGCGATTACGCCGAAGCTTTTGCCGTAAAAGACGGCAAATACGTCTACGTCGGGAGTGCCGCGGGCGCCAAGAAGTTCATCAAAGACGGCACCACCGCCGTTATCGACAATCGTGGTAAGGGTCTTGTGATGGCAGGCGCCACAGAAGGTCACGGTCACTACGTCCTTGCTGGAACAATGGCCACCAAGGGCTTTTTGATGACCGAGCACGCGGGTAGCGAAAAAGAAATCGTCGACTACCTCAAAAAGCACATGGCCAAGTACCCGAACGAGAAACTCTATTACGTTTACGGGTGGGATAACCAGCGCATGCTTACAACGAAAGATAAGATCGATATGCGTGCCGCTTTGGATAAGGTCTGCCCCGATAAGATTGTTGTCATGATGGATGACTCGGGACATAACTGCTTTTTAAATTCCAAGGCAATCAAAGCCGCTGGCCTTACCGCAAAAACGAAAATTGAAGGCGGCTTTATTTCGAAAAATAAAGAGGGCCGTCTCTTAGGGTTGGTTTCCGATATCGCCGCCAATTACGTTGCTGCCAAGGTCATTGCCCCCTCTGACTTTTTAACTTCAGAGGATTTCGCACGCTCGATGGAGTATTGCGAAAACCACCTACACTCGTTGGGCTACACAAACTACTTTGATGCCTCCTTTAGCTTCTTTGGAGAATCCGCTTACAAGGGTCTTAGCGAGTACGACAAGAAAACCGGTTTCACCGTTAACATCGGTGTCGCTTACAAGATTGACACCTACGATAACATCGATCAAGCGATTGAAACCGTCTACGACTACAAGAATCGCTACACAACCAAGCACTTTAATCCAAGTAGCATCAAGCTTTTTGCCGATGGCGAGTGCGTCGAGTCCTACTCGGGTTGGGTGAAAACGCCCTACAAGGATGGTTCTACAGGAGTTCAGGTTTGGCCGACAAAGACGTTTAACTACATTGTGAAGACCGCCAACGCCAAGGGAATTGCCATTCACACGCACGCCTCAGGAGACGCGGCTGTTGAACAGGCTGTGAACGCCTACATTCTCTCTGAGCCCACATCGAAGGCTACGCTTCACAATTGCATCGGTCACACGAGAAACGTCACGGAAGCCACAAAGGACCTCATGGCCAAACACGACATCTACACAGCGACCAACATCGGCTGGAGACTAGGCTGGACAGATGAGTTGCCCGATCTTTGGACGAAGATCGATCGCACCTACTACATGGATGGCTACCCGTTGAAGTCCATGATCGATCGCGGCATCGTGCTGACATCATCTACAGACTACCCGGCCAACACGGGTGCGCCTTGTGATATAGCCAACATCATTGAAATTGCAGTCAACGGGACTCTCGATCCTGATCATTACCCCACAGACAAAGTCTTTTCCTATGATAAGAAGGAACTCATCGGCGTTGAAGATGCACTCGATGTCTTTACGATCAATGGGGCTAAGCAATTGGGGCTTGACAAAGAGCGTGGCTCAATTGAAGTCGGGAAATACGCTGACTTCCTTTTCTTAGCCACTGATATCACGACTGCTCCCAAGAACGAAATCCACAAGGGACAGGTTAAGACCGTCTTCTTTGAAGGTAAAAAGGTCTTTGAGAAGTAACACCAAACTTACCCCTGAGGCTTAAGGCCTCTAACTTAAACTCGCAAGCGGCGGCGAAAGAAAACCGCCGTTTGCACATCTAAGCGATTTTGTAAACTAAGCTATAGCAAAAAGACATCTCTTTTTTAAAGAGTGTCAACGAAACTCTAGAAAACTTCCAAGGATTTGCCGTGGGATTTTTTCCTAGGGTCGTGAAATCTTTAGCTTAAGTTTTTACGTGATGAAAGGATGACTTATGAAGAAACATTTCACAGCAGTCGCTACTGCGGCCGCTTTGAGCGCTAGCCTTATCGTTGGCTGCACATCAAGTAATGTTGCAACAGAAACAACGGCAGCAGACACCGTTGTTTTCGGAAAGATTTACACATCGAATGCCAAGCGTGACTACGCCGAAGCTTTTGCCGTAAAAGACGGCAAGTATGTCTACGTAGGCAGTGCCGAAGGCGCCAAAAAGTTCATCAAAGATGGCAGCACCGCCGTTGTCGACAACCGTGGTAAGGGTCTTGTGATGGCAGGCGCCACAGAAGGCCACGGCCACTACGTTGTTGCAGCCACTATGGCTACCAAGGGCTTTTTGATGACCGAGCACGCGGGGACCGAAAAAGAAATCGCTGCCTACCTCAAAAAGCACATCGCCAAGTTCCCGAACGAGAAACTCTATCTTACCTATGGTTGGGACAATCAACGCCTGCTCGCAACAAAAGATAAGATGGATATGCGTGCCGCTTTAGATAAGGTCTGCCCCGATAAGATTGTTGTCATGATGGATGACTCGGGTCACAACTGCTTTT
>CAVEMY010000046.1:0-11842 GCA_963617005.1 Parabacteroides distasonis
GATTGGAATGAGCCTTACGCCAAACGCTTTAAAGAAGCGATGGACGAAGACTTTAATACGCCGCAGGCCGTCGGTGTTCTTTTTGAGTTAGCCGGAGAAGTCAATCGCACCCACGATGCGAAACTAGCCGCTCAACTAAAAGCGTTAGGCGCCATTTTCAATATCCTCACGAAAGACCCGAAAGAGTTCTTGCGTGGGGCAACCGAAGGGTTGGATGCCGCAGCCATTGAAGCGAAGATCGCCGAACGCGCCGCCGCCAAAGCCAATAAGGATTGGGCCAAAGCCGATGCCATTCGCAAAGAACTCACAGAAGCGGGAATCATCTTAGAAGACCGCGCGGGTGTGACGACATGGAGAAAAGCGTAAAAGTCGTCCCTTGGTGGGATGCGGCTTTAAAGCACTTAGCGAAAGAGCCGCACTTTGCAGCACTCATCAAAGAGAGTGCTGGGGATGGCCTTTGGATCTCGCGAAATCTTTTTCGCTCAATGGTGCGCGCCGTCTGCGGTCAGCAAGTGAATAACGCCGCCGCCGTGCGGTTAAGCACTGCCGTCATCACGGCGGCGAAGGCCAAAAAGAAGGGGACTCTAGCTAAGGGAGTCCTCGCCTTAAAAGAAAAGGGACTTAAAGAGTGTGGGTTAAGCCCCACGAAAACCGCAGCACTTTTAGGTTTAGCAGAAGGATTTGCCGCGGGGCGCTTTACGAGAAAAAGACTCTCGAAACTTAATGATGAAACGATTCTCGCAGAGCTTCAAAGCGTCAAGGGCGTTGGGCCCTGGACAGCGCACATGATTCTTATCTTTGGGCTTAATCGGCCTGATGTTTTTGCTGCAGGGGACTTCGGCGTCAAAGAATCGTTTCGCACACTCTTTGGGAATCTCGATACAATGCTTGAAGTATCAAACGCTTGGAAGCCCTACCGCACAGCTGCGACTTGGCTTTTATGGCGCAGCCGAACACCCAATCCTGTTCGTTATTGAAATTTCAATCGACATCACTTATGAATAAATTTCATTTTTTTGATTTTGAAGCCGATTTACAGAGCATTCACACAGAGATTGAAACGCTCGAGCAGGATACGACAATCGCCGAAAGCGAAAAAGCCGAAAAGATTGCCAAGCTTGAAAAGAATTACACAAAGCGCCTCTCGGAAATCTACAGTCACTTAAGCGATTGGCAGGTGACACAGATTGCGCGCCACCCATCGCGCCCTTATACGCTCGATTACATCAACGCCATTTTCACAGACTTTGTCGAACTTCACGGCGATCGGGAATTCGCTGACGACGCCTCGATTGTTGCCGGTCTCGCGCACCTCGGGAAACACTCCGTCGCTGTAATCGGCCACCAAAAAGGGCGTGATACGAAAGAGCGCGCTAGACGCAATTTCGGAATGGCCAAACCCGAAGGATTCCGCAAGGCGCAGCGGATCATGAAGCTTGCGGAAAAGTTTGGACTACCCTTAATTACCTTTATCGATACCCCAGGAGCCTACCCAGGAATGGACGCTGAAGAGCGTAACCAATCCGAAGCGATTGGCCGCTCGATTTATGAGCTCTCGCAATTAAAGGTTCCGACTATCAGCGTTGTCATTGGAGAAGGGGGTTCGGGCGGTGCTCTAGCTCTTGCTGTGACAGACGTTGTTTTGATTTTGCAGTATGCGATTTATTCTGTGATTAGCCCCGAAGGGTGCGCTTCGATTCTTTGGAAAGACGCAACGAAAGCGCCCCTTGCAGCTGAAACATTGTCACTTACCGCCCCGAAACTGATTCACTTGGGGCTCGTTGATAAGATTGTTTCTGAGCCTTTAGGGGGTGCGCACCGCGATGCAAAACTCATGGCATTGACACTAAAAAAGGCGCTTTTAGATCAACTTTCGACACTGATTACATTTCCCACGGATGACCTCTTAGCGCGACGCGCAAAACGGCTCTCGCTATTTGGGCAATATCAAGTTGCGGCCTCTAGAGCCAAAGAACTTCCCAAAGAAGAAGTGAAAGAAGACGAGGTAAAAGAGACAGCGCCCGTTGCTCCAATCGAAAAAGAGCCGCCTGAAATAGTCTCAGACGAGGAAAAAGAGGCGGACCTAACGCTAAAAGAGAAGGCCGAAAAAAAGGCCACCAAACCCAAAGCGCCTGCCAAAAAGAAAGCGCTCGAGACTGAAAAGAAAAAACTAGAGAAAGAGCCGAAGGCGAAAAAAGCTGAGACAAAAGAGACACGAAAAGTCAGCGCAGCAAAGAAAATAACGAAAGCAAAGAAAACGATGTAGGCTAGATTATGAAAAAGCGTGGCGCACAAGCTCCTATTGAGAAAAAAGAGAGTGCTCTATCGAAGAAACTTACCGCAAAGTTTCTCGATAGCGTTCACGCTTTAGCGCTTGACCGTTCCTTTACCGAAGGGGAATCCTTTGCTTTGCGTAGCGTGAACCCCTTGAAAATTATCGTTGCTTACTCAGGGGGCCGCGACTCAACTGCCTTACTCCATGTGGCAACTTGCGCCTTAAAACGAGCCAATCAAACAGAACTCGCTTCCATTACAGCGGTCCACATTCACCATGGGTTATCGGAAAACGCCGATAGTTGGGCTGAGCACTGCGAAAAAACGGCGCAAAGCCTTGGCATTGGTTTTCGCTTAGAAAAGGTCTTCGTCCCCAGAGCGAGCGCCTTTGGGATTGAAGCGAGCGCCAGAGAAGCACGCTACCGCGCGCTTTACGCTCTCGCTGAAGAAATCGGTGCTGATGCCATCTTTACCGCGCATCATATGGACGATCAATTAGAGACCTTCTTAATCCAGTGGATGCGAGGTACGGGGCTAGAGGGCCTTGCTGGAATTCCCACAACACGGCACTTAAAAAAGAAAACGTGCACCGTGACCGTATGCCGGCCCTGGATTGATGTCACGCGAGAAGAAATCGACAGTTACGTGAAAGAAAACGAATTAAGTTTCGTTGAAGATGAAAGTAACACCGATACCCATTACGTGAGAAACCTCATCCGTAACGAAGTTTTCCCGATTCTCAATGAAGCGAGAGCGGGGTGGAAAACCTCAGCGTTTCGTACGATTCGCAATATCGCGGCTGCCTCTCGTGTGATTAAAGAGCTCGCCCAAGGCGATGTCACAGAAGCGCAAGACGCCACAGGAAAAGCGCTTTCGATTGAAAAACTGCGCCAATTAAGTCCCGAGCGCCAAGCACTTACCTTGCGACTATGGCTAAATGAGGCGGGAATTCGCTCCCCGAATAAAGCCAAGCTAGAAGAAACGCTCACGCAAATCCGCGAGACAAGTACCGACACAAAGCTTGCAATTCGCTTTGGCGGCAAAGAAATGCGTCGCTGGGGAGATCGCTTGGTGCTGATTGAATCGACCTTCAAAAAGAGCTTTAAAGATTTGGATGTCGCTCTCGACTGGAATGGCGAAGAGTCCATTGAGATTCCCCTTTGGCAAGGCGAATTGCATTTTCAAATCTGTAAAGCGAACGAAGACGGGTTCGATGCCGAATTTTTGCGTTCAGGAAAAATCTTCGTTCGCTCAAGAAGAGGGGGCGAGAAGCTCAAACTTCACCCCCTAAGACCGAGTCGCAATTTGAAGCACCTATATCAAGAAGCCCAAATTCCGGCTTTCGAGCGTGAGAAGTTGCCTCTCGTTTGGCTCGATAAAGAACTGATCTATGCCGCGGGCTTAGGTAGTGAGATTCGCCTATTGGCTGATGCAGATTTGATACACAATCGCATCCGTTTGGTGTGGATACCGAACAAAACCTTGCTCGATTAAGACTTTTTTCTTCAAAATTACCCCTTGTGACCCCGATTCGTGAAAGGTTTCCGGGTTCGTTCGTTAATGCAACTTTTGATTAATGGAGGAAACCTATGCACGATTTAACTGCATTAGTTTCTCAAATAAATAGTGTTCTCTGGGGTCCGTTCTGTTTGATCCCTCTTCTTGTCGGCACGGGCATTTATTTCACACTGCGCTTAAAGTTTGTGCAGGTGCGTCGCTTTGTCCGTGCCTCGCGTTACGTCTTACGTAGCGTCAAATTCTTCGGTAAAAAAGCCGACGGCTCGGGGATGAGTTCCTTTCAGTCGTTAGCGACCGCCATTTCCGCTCAAGTGGGCACGGGTAACCTCGCAGGCGTCGCGACTGCCCTTGCGATGGGGGGACCTGGCGCGATTTTCTGGATGTGGCTTGCGGCCTTCTTTGGTATGGCAACGATTTTCGTTGAAGCCGTCCTTGCCCAGAAATTTAAAACGACAGACCAAAGGGGTCACGTCACAGGCGGCCCCGCTTACTACATCACAAATGGTCTGCATTGCAAACCGCTCGCGGTCTTCTTTTCGATTGCCATCATCATCGCCTTAGGCTTCATTGGCAACATGGTGCAAGCAAACTCCATTGCCTACGCCTTTGACTTTGCCTTTGGCTTTAAGCCGTGGGTTGTCGGTTTAATCATTGCCATTATCGCGGCCTTCATCTTTATCGGCGGTATTCGTCGTATTGCCTCGACCACAGAAAAGATCGTTCCCATCATGGCGCTTTTGTACTTAGTGGGTGGCTTTTTCGTTCTCATTTGCTACTGCGACCAGATTATCCCTGCCTTTAAGATGATCTTCATCGGGGCCTTCGATCCGTCGGCGGCTACTGGTGGCGTCATTGGCGCGAGCATCAAAGAAGCGATTCGGTACGGTGTGGCTCGCGGCCTCTTTAGTAACGAAGCGGGTATGGGTTCAACCCCGCACGCGCACGCTGTGGCCAAAGTCGACCACCCGGCAAAGCAGGGCCTTGTTGCCATTATGGGCGTCTTCTTTGATACCTTCATCGTTTTAAATATGACAGCGTTTGTCATCCTGTGCACGGGAGTCTTGGATGGGAAAACAACGGGCATTGCCTTAACGCAGCACGCCTTCCAATTAGGTCTTGGCTCGATTGGCTACGGGTTTGTCGCGATTTGCCTTTTCTTCTTTGCCTTCTCAACGATTATTGGCTGGTACTTCTTTGCCGAGCAAAATGTGAAGTATCTCTTTGGATTAAAGGCGATTCTTCCTTACCAGTGCATCGTGGTGATTTTCGTTTTCTTAGGCTCTCTTTTACACGTCGATCTTGTGTGGGAGCTTGCTGACCTCTTTAATGGCTTGATGGTGATTCCGAACTTAATTGCCTTAATTGGTTTAGGTAAGATTGCCGCCAACGCCTTAGAAGACTATGAGATTAAATACGATCCAACGACGGACACATTAAAGTAGTCTTTTAATCTATCCTAAGTTGAGAGCCCGGTTTGGACACTTCAAGCCGGGTTTGCTTTTTTTGGGTCGAGCGTGAAAAATGCGGGGATTGCGTCATGTTTTCTCAAGCGTTATGAAAGATCGCTGCACTCTCGATTTATTTGAAGACGATTCCCCTCAAGATTTAGAACTTGTGGCGGGAATCGATGAAGCAGGGCGGGGGCCACTTGCCGGTCCCGTTTTTGCTGCAGCCGTCATTCTTGACCCCAAAAAAACGATTGATGGCTTAAGAGACAGTAAAAAGTTAACCCCAAAGGAAAGAAGTACGCTTGAACCGATTATTAAAGAAAGAGCGTTAGCCTGGGCTGTCGCTTTTTCCACAGTTGAAGAAATCGATCAAATGAATATTCTTCAAGCGACACTTTTAGCGATGAAGCGCGCTGTTTTGTCGCTCAAAATAAAGCCAACACTTCTTTTAATTGACGGCAATCGTATGCCTCAGATGCCTTTTCGGATGCGCACGATTGTAAAAGGCGACGACAAAGTTCCTGAAATTTCAGCCGCTTCCATACTCGCGAAAACCGCCCACGACCGCCTTTTTGAAACCTATGCCATCAAGTACCCAGGTTACGGCTTTGAATCGCACATGGGCTATGGGACCCACGTTCATGTTGAGGCAATCGAAAAGCGAGGCGTATTACCGATTCACAGGAAAACCTTTGAGCCAATTGCCTCGCTCTTAAAGGCAAAAGAAAAAGGTTAATGAAAAAATAAAAAACGGAGCTGGGCTTTCGATAAAATTTAGGGCACTTTTCAGGTGGTAACGACGATGGAGCAAAAGGCAATTCTCGTTTTGATTGTGGCAGCTGGCACGGGTTCTCGCATGCAGGCTAAGTGCCCAAAGCAGTATCTTGCCGTTGGAAATCCCGAGAAAACCTTGGTTGAACTCTCTTTAGCCTCGCTACAAAGGGCGCTACCAGACGCCCACTGCGTTATTGCTGTCCAAAAAGGGGACACTTACATAAGAAAGCTCCCACTTACGAACGTCAGGATTCTTGAAACAGGCGGCGCGACCCGAGAAGAAACGGTCTTTCAGACACTTAAAGCCTTAGAAGGGGAATTCGATCCTGAAACTCTTGTTTTTGTGCACGATGCGGCGCGAGCCTTAGTTAACGACAAAGACGTCGCAAAACTTTATGACGAAGCCTGCGACGCCATTAAAAGCAAAAGTGCGGCTGGCGCCGTGCTAGCGATGGCCCTTCCAGATACCGTAAAACGGGTTGATGCCGAAGGCGTTCTCACTGAAGACATTGATCGAGCAGGTCTCCTACGCATTGCCACTCCCCAAGTCTTTCCCTTAAAAACGCTCCTAAAAGCCCTCGTTGATGCCAAAAGTGCCACAGACGAATCAAGCGCTGTGCGTGCCTTGGGGTTACCTGTGAAAGCCATTCTTGGCAGCGGCACAAATTTCAAAATCACCAATCCCGACGATTTGGTTTTAGCAAAACGATTACTCGAGACTCCTATGAAAACACGTGTTGGCATCGGTTACGACTCGCACCGCTTTGTTGCGGGCCGCAAACTTATCTTAGGTGGCGTTGAAATCCCTTATGAAAAAGGGCTTGACGGCCATAGCGATGCCGATGTCCTAACACACGCCATCATCGATGCCTTATTGGGAGCCGCGCACTTAGGGAATATTGGGATTCTTTTCCCAGACACGGATCCCGCTTACAAAGGCGCCAATTCGATTAATTTACTTAAAGAAGTCGCGCGCCGCTTAAAAGAAAACGGCTGGACGATTCTTAATGTTGATGCCGTTCTTGTTACGGAAGCGCCAAAGATTAATCCGCATCTCAAAGCAATCGAAGAGAGTCTATCTCAAGCCCTTGGCCTTACAAGAGACGATGTAAGCGTTAAACCGAAAACCAACGAAAAGCTTGGCTTTGAGGGTAGGGGCGAGGGCATGAGCGCTCAGGCCATTGCAATGATTGCTAAGGGCAATTAACTGAGAAGCGACTCTTTCAAATCGGCTAGAGTCATTTCTTTTACGGTTGGAGTGAGAACCGAAGCAATCGTTGAAACCGTCTTGGAATAAAGAACGGCGTGCTCAATGCCTAAGGGTTCATAGCCATCGAGGGTAACCTTAAATTTACGGTTTTCTCTAACTAGTTTTGCTTGTAATTTAATCGAGCACTCGCGTGTACCCCAGGCTTTATAAAAAGCGAGCAGCTGTTCACTTTGAGAAAAAAGCCCTAAGAAATCAGCACCAAAACAACGCTCAGCAATCGCAGCAATCGGGCGATCAGCTCGTATCACTTCGAGGTCCACGGCAACGGGAGCCGTTGAAAGCGCAGCTCCAACAAAGGTCGAGGTATGCGTAATTGTGCAAAACAAAGCATCCGAAACCCGTGGCGAATAGGGTGGATTTTCGACAAACGAGGCGTTTAAACCACGAAACTTAGCTAAAGCAACGAGTAAAAGGCGCGTCCAAAGAAAATCCACGCACCGCTTTTCACTCATAAATTCACTCGAGCGGGTAAGAGCATCTTTAGCCAATAAACGAAGAAGCGCCTTATCTGGTTTCGTCTCAGGGCGCTTTAAGATGAAATAGTCGCAAAAACTCGTTTGTGGCATTAAATATTCTTGGCATCAAGATTTTTAGGTTCGCTATTTTATCGAAAGCGCTTGTGAGAAGTCGGGAAAATCATCCTTTCAGAGTGTTCGCGCTTTAAACCTCATAACAAGTGACTTTTCCAAATCCAGAAAGAGTGCTCTCACAAGACAATTTAAAACGCAAAACGGTATTTAAAATACCTTTTACGCAGTTACTTGCTATAATTCTTCCTAACAAAATGCACTCATGCTTGGGTAAGAAGGCTAGCCATGAAAGAAAGCCCCAACACATACATCCGCATCGCATCAATCACAATTGATAACTTCAAAAGTGTCGTCCACGGCGCCTTGCAGCTTGAAAACACGCGTTCTAAAAGCGATGCGAGCATCCTCGGAATCTACGGTCAAAACGGCTCTGGAAAGACGGCTGTTATTAACGCCTTAGCCGTTTTGCAGACACTTCTTTCTGGCGCCTCGCTAAGTAAAACCCTCTGCGAGAGTATCAATGTGAGTGCGCAAAGTGCTCACTTAACGTTTGAACTGAGCTGCTACAGGGAAGGGGAAGACGCGCCAAAGCGTCTTGCAACACTGTGGTATGAAGTTGAAATAGGGCGCGGCAAAGAAAAAGCCATTTCAAGCGCTTTGCCATTTGATTCTCTTACCTACACAAAGCCTGAGGTAGTTACAGCGATACTCGAAGAAAAATTAAGCATTTCTGCTCCAGACGGGGAAAATCCTGGCTTTAAGAAAATGCCTTTTATCGTAAGAGGGAAGGGAGAAACACCCTTTACACCTAACACCAAGTACGAGGAATTCATTGGATCGGATAAAACCTCTTTAGTCAAACTCCTCGCTGAAAAGACGCTTTCTGATAAGGAGTGCCGTTCCTTTGTGTTTTCCGATGTATTGCACGAAGAAATCGCCGCCAAAGCAGCGAAAGACGGTTCTTCCTTAGGCTCTTTCACCGCATTTTTGTTGCGTCGCCTTAAAGACTTCGGAGCGTCCGAACTCTTTATCATTGATGCGGCGCAATCGGGTTTTATCAATCTAAACGCTTTACCACTACGGATTAATTCGCCTGAGATTCGTTTCCTGCTGCTCCCTTTAGAGAAGCCCGCGAAATTGCCTTTGAACTTAGTCGATCAAGTCAAAAGCGTCATTGCATCCCTTAATGTCGTCTTAAGCAAAATCGTTCCCCATCTAACCATCGAACTCAGGGTAACGGGAGAGGAACTTGACCGAGAAGGAAGAAAGATCGTTTCGGTTCAATTGGTTTCGATGAAAAACGCACAAGCCATCCCGCTACAGTATGAGTCCGATGGCATCAAGAAGATTATTTCTATCCTGCACCTATTAATTAGCGTTTACAACCAGAAATCTGTTGTCGTCGCCATCGATGAGCTTGACTCAGGCATCTTTGAGTATCTTTTAGGAGAACTTCTGAGGATTCTTTCCGAGCACGGGCAAGGCGAACTCATCTTTACCTCTCACAACTTGCGCCCATTGGAAACAATCAACAAGCATTTCATTGCGTTTACGACAGCCAATCCCAAGAATTGCTATACACAACTCAAAAACGTCAAAGAAACCAATAATCTACGAAGCTTGTATTTCCGAAATCTCATCCTAAACGCGGACGAAAACTCCTTGCTTTACCAGCCGACAGATAATTTTGATATCGCCCGTGCCTTTCGCTTAGCAGGCAAACCTCATGACTAAGACAACCTTGGAAAAGAAAGTCATTCTTGTCCTTGTTGAAGGCCCCTCTGATGAGACCTCTCTCCGATGACAAATACAGCAATTGCGTTGATGATTTCAAGCACTTTATTGCAGCTTCTTCTTTTTCTGTCGGCTCTTCTTACGAGGAAAGTTGGGACCTTATCCGCTCGGATGGCGAATCATTACGCCGACACACAAATTTGAGCCTTTGCTGGAAAGAAAAACCCTAAACTGCAATCGGCTCCGAGATGACTTTTATCCACTGTAGCCTTCAGTTGCGCCATTTGGACTTGACGCCAAAAACCTGAGTAGAGCAGTAGTAAAATTTCCTTTGAATATTGCTTTTCTTAGTTTTGTCTTTTAGCCTAAACCGTAAAAGAAGATTGACTTTTTTTATTAATTCTCAAGAAAATTGTCACTAAACTCGGACTGAAACTACCAATTTCCTAAGGAATTGCCTAGGAATTTTTTTTGGCTTTGAGAAAAATTCAAGTGAAGTTATTAAGTGTTAGAAGGATTTGTATGAAAAAACATTTCACAGCAGTAGCCGCTACTGTTGCGCTTAGCGCAGGTCTTCTCGTAGGCTGCACGTCTACCAATCTCGCACCGGACGCAACTGTTGCAGATACGGTTGTTTTCGGAAAGATTTACACCTCCAACGCCAAACACGACTACGCCGAGGCTTTTGCTGTAAAAGACGGCAAATACGTCTACGTTGGCAATGCCGCAGGTGCTAAGAAGTTCATTAAGGACGGGGCCACTGCCGTTATCGACCGACGTGGCAAGGGACTTGTGATGGCAGGCGCCACAGAAGGGCACGGCCACTATCTTCTTGCTGCTGAGCTAGACGAAATTGATGGGATTGTCGGGGGAAGCACTGCCGATGAAATCTTAAATAACATGAAAAACCATATTAAGGCTCACCCAAATAAGAACGCCTACTTTGTCCAGGGCTGGGAAACGGGTGGCGGTATGAAAGAATCGAAGCACACCTACAACATGCGTAAAGCGCTTGACGCAATTTGCCGCGACAAAGTCATCGTGATGATGGATAACGTTGGCCACAATGCATTCATGAATACAAAAGCCTTTGAGGCTGCCGGATTTAACAAGGACACTGTTATCGAAGGGGGTGCTTTCGCACGAGATGCTAATGGTGAGTTTTTAGGCTTAGTTAGTGACGTTGCCGTGAACTACGTTATTGAAAATGTCGTCGCAAAAAGCAAAGTTATTAGCGTAGCCGAAGCTCGCAGCGCGATTAAGAACGCTGCCAGATTATTTCATTCCTATGGCTATACCAATTATTTTGATGCCTTCACCAATGTCTTAGGGCCTGAGACTTATGAAGCGCTCAAAGAAGAAGATGAAAAAGTGGGGCTCACATTCAATTGCATCACCACTTATAAAATCGATCCCTATGCCAATATCGACGAGAGTGTGTCTGTGGCCTACGACTATATGAAAAAATATAGTTCAAAACACTTGAAAGCCAATAATTTAAAACTCTTTGCCGATGGCGGTGCCGTTGAAGTCAAAACGGGTTGGATGATTGAACCGTACGCCGACGGTAGTCACGGCAATCAGGTATGGTCTGATAAAAAAATATACGAACTTGTAAAAAAAGCCAATGAAAAAGGGCTATCCGTTCACGTGCATGCCTCTGGAGATGGCGGCACAACTCAAGCGGTTAAGGCCTTTGTCAATGCAGAAAATACCGCAGCAAGTGGAGTCCATAATGGACTTGGGCATTCCCGCCATATCACAGAGGACATTAAAAACTTAATGGCGCAACACAACATTTACAGTGCCACGAATGTCTGCTGGAGATATGAAGAGGAAGGCGAGCCACAGATTATGGATTCTCAATTGTATAAGCAAGGCTATCCTATGAAATCGCTACTCGATAAAGGCGTCGTCATGACCTCTTCAACAGATTATCCCGCTAGCGATGGAGCACCCGCCGATATTTGTGGGATTATTGAAATAGGCGTAAATGGCACCTTAGCAGGCTTGAAAACAGTGCGAATGGCTGAAAATGAATATTTAACTGTTCAAGAGATGCTCGATGTTCTCACAATTAATGGGGCTAAACAATTTGATTTTGAAAATGAAAGAGGATCAATTGAAGTTGGGAAGTATGCCGATTTCATAACACTTGACAAGGATATTACGGTTTGTGAAAAAACAGATATCCATAATGGCAAAGTTGATTTAGTCTATTTTGAAGGAAAGGAAGTTTTTAACGTCCGCCACGGAATTCCCCATGTGTAAGCGTGGGGATGGATAGTGGCTCA
>CAVEMY010000047.1:0-644 GCA_963617005.1 Parabacteroides distasonis
ATATCACAATGTTCGGGAAAGTGATTGGTGGGGGACTCCCTGTCGCAGCCTTCGGGGCACGCTCCGAAATCATGGATAAGATTGCTCCTTTGGGACCCGTCTATCAAGCAGGGACCCTTTCAGGAAACCCTGTTGCGGTTGCCTGTGGACTCGCGACACTCAAAGAAATTCAAGCGCCTCACTTTTACGAAGAACTTTCTAAGAAATCCTCTCTCCTTGTTGCGGGGCTCAATAATGCGGCTAAAGAAGCTGGCGTGCCCTTTAACGCCAGAGCTATTGGCGGCATGCTAGGATTTTTCTTTTTACCAGAACTTCCCAACCGCTTTAGCGATGTGATGAAGTCAAATCAAACGATGTTTGCAACGTTCTTTCACGCAATGCTTGATGCGGGTATTTATTTGGCGCCTTCTGTTTTTGAAGCAGGCTTTATTTCCGCTTCGCACACGGATACGGATATTGATGAAACGATTCGTGCGGCGCGCGCGGCTTTTGATTTGGTTAACGTCCGCCACGGAATTCCACATGTGTAAGCGTGAGGATGGATAGTGGATCAACATTGACACAAAAGCACTAGGTCATTATCAAAAGCCTGTTATATTTCCTTTATGCAACGCACAGAAAGAATCCTTGTTAAGCCCAATCAC
>CAVEMY010000047.1:654-11716 GCA_963617005.1 Parabacteroides distasonis
CGGCATGCTAGGATTTTTCTTTTTACCCGAACTCCCCCACCGCTTTAGTGATGTGATGAAATCGGATAAAGAGGCTTTCTCCAAGTTCTTTCATGCGATGCTTGAAGCGGGTGTTTATCTTGCGCCTTCTGTTTTTGAAGCAGGCTTTATTTCTGCGGCGCATACAGATGCTGATATTGATGAAACGATTCGTGCGGCGCGCGCGGCTTTTGATTTTGTTAAATGAGTAGTTTCTTAGGACGCCTAAAAAAGGCGCTTTTCTCCTTCTTTCTTGCTGCTAGTTTCGCTTGCGGCGCTTTGGCGCAAACGGCAAACGTTGCTTCAGCCGCTCTCGCAGCTGACGATAGTGCAGGAGCCGTGACAGCTGAAATTAAATTAAGTCGCACAGCGGCAACGCCAGGAGCTACCTACGAAATCGGGATTCTTCTTAAGCACAAACCCGGTTGGCACACGTACTGGAAAAACCCCGGGGACTCGGGCGCTGAGACCCAAATCGAGTGGACGCTTCCTCGGCACTGGAAGGTTCGTTCCCTAGGTTGGCCTCTACCGAAAACACAAAAGTTAGGCGATTTCACAAGCTTTGTTTACGAAGGTGACGTCCTTTTACCCTTTCTTATCGAAGTTCCTTGGGGTAGTCCTCACGGGTTAAACACCACAATTCGCGCCAAGGTCTCGTGGACCGCGTGTAAGACAACGTGTGTGCCACAAGAGGCTGAACTCAAAATCGCACTTCCTGTTGCGGTCTCTAGCAAACCCACAGAAAATCACGCCCTTTTCACGAAGACGCATGCTCTGATTCCTGAGCCCATTGCCACAACCGCCATTACGGCTGTGGCCGATGGTCGAGACATCTGTATTGAGTTGCCGCCAACCGCCGGCGTCATCACGCAAAATGTTGAGTTTCTTCCAAAGCTAGGAAACCCCTTTGCTTCTCAGCGGGCAACTGTTGCAAGCGCTCGCGGACAAAACTCGATACTCCTTTTAAGGTTAAAAGACGATAAAACCCCTGTTCCTGAAATCCTTGATGGCGTTTTAGTCGCCGATGGCGGACCCGCCAATAACGGCTGGGCCATTGAAACGCAAATTGAAGTGACTCCTGGGGCGCTTCCTACAACGGAAAAATTGGAACAAAAAAAGCGGCTTGTTTCCCCTACTTTGGCCTCCCTCCCCCAAAAAACACCCATTACCGCAGGACAAGCTCTGTGGTTTGCCTTTATCGGAGGCTTAATTCTTAATTTAATGCCCTGCGTTTTCCCGGTGTTAAGTCTCAAGATTCTTCATATCGCAGATAAAACGCGGCGTCGCGGGACGCTAGCCGCCAATGGCATCGCCTTTTTAGTTGGCGTGCTCTTAAGCACCTCGATTTTGGCCTTCCTGCTTCTTTCCGTGCGCTCTCTCGGGTACGCCGTCGGTTGGGGCTTTCAGTTGCAAACGCCTTGGGTGGTCGCTGCTCTTGCACTCCTATTTTTTGCCATTACACTGAATTTATTAGGCGTTTTCGAATTCACAGCGGCAAGCCACTTAGCCGATTCACGTGCCGCGAAAGCGCTCCCGAGTTCTGGTCCGTGGGACTCCTTTAGTGTGGGCATTTTGACCGTTGTTGTCGCAAGCCCCTGCACAGCACCCTTTATGGGCGCGGCTTTGGGTTACGCGATTACGCAACCGGCATTTCAGGCCTATGCTGTTTTCTTAACTTTGGGCTTTGGCATTGCGCTTCCTTGGGTTTTGTTAATGCTTTTCCCGAGTTGGATTCAGTGGCTACCAAAACCTGGCATTTGGATGCAGCGATTGCGCCAAGCGATGGCTCTTCCCATGCTTTTGGCCTTCTTGTGGCTTGTTTGGGTTTTGGCGCATCAAGTGAATCTCTATGGCCTTATCACCCTCTTTTTAGCCGCAGGCGCCTTGACGCTTTTCCTTTGGGCCTATGGGCGTGAACAATACGGTAGAGGCAACGCCCGTATTCTCAAAATCATTGCCTTAAGTGCCACGGTAGCGTGCCTCGTGACCCTCGCAATCAATGACTTTACGAAGGAAAAAACTGAGGAGCATTCGGCGTGGGCCCCCTTTACGACTTCTGCCGTTGAAAGGGCTCTTCACGAAGGTAAACCTGTGATCATCGACTTTACGGCCTCTTGGTGCATTACCTGTCAATTCAATAAAGTGACAGCCCTTCACACCGAAGAAACCGAAAAGACTCTCACGCGTTACGGGTACCGACGGTTTGTTGCGGATTGGACCTCAAGAGACGCACAAATTACGCAAGTCTTAAATGCCTTTGGACGTACGGGCGTTCCGCTTTGCGTGATTTATAACTTGGAAGGTCGTCCAACGCTTTTACCCGAACTTCTCACAAAAGAAGCGCTGATTAAAGCGATTAAAGAAGCGGCTGACCCAGCTCTTATCACCACGCACTAGTGGCTCAAAGCGCCAGAACCGACCCAATTAAGTGTCGCATCAATCGCAGGGAGGGCATCGCGCACGGCGCGCCCTGTGGAATTGATCATCAGCACCACTGTCCAATCGCGACCATTGACGTCACGCACAAGGCCAGCGGCAGCTCTCACGCCTTGGATTCTTCCGGTTTTAATCCTCGCGAAGCCAGTGATACCGCGCTTTTTCATCGTGCCATCGGTACCCGCAATCGGTAAGCTCATCAAGAATTCGGGAGCGTATTCGCTTTTCACACCATAGGAAATGAGTTTTCCAAGCTCGGATGCCGCAACGTGCGTTTCTCGGGAAAGGCCCGAACCGTTTTCGACAAAAACCTGATTGCTATCAATGCCAATTTTCGTAAGCCACTGACTGACAACATCTTGACTGCGCTTTAATGTCGCAGGCCTCTCGGTCCCCGCAGCATCGGCAAACGAAAGAGACAAAAAGAGGTGCCTCGCCATCGTGTTATTGGAAAATTTATTCGTAAGGACCACGAGTTGGGCTAGTGGGTCAGAATCTTCTTTTAAAAGAACCCGCTGATTGACAGAAGTTTTTTCATGAATTGTGCCTTCCCAACGAATGCCCACTTCAGAGAAAACGTGTTCAAAGGTTTGTTTTAAATAGGCATTGGGTTTCCAAAGAACAACGGGCCAAATCTTTTTCCCGCAGCTAAGAGGAAACGTTCCCCGCATCGTTGCGGCATCTTTCGTAAATTTTACTTTGAGGTCTTCTTTCCAATTCGAGCAGGCGCCTTCTGTAAGTTTCACAGTGGGAGTCACCTTAAAGCCCGATAACTTGGGGATGGTGACAATGCGCGCAATGCCCTCTTTTTTATTGGGCATGATTTCAATACAGACGCTTCGTTGGCTCACGAGAGCCGCATCGGCTTCAACGTTATAGGCCCTATCGGGCTGCCCATCAATGGGACGGGCATCCGCATCGACCACAAAGAGGTGGCGATCGACTCCAATGTCGCCAACAATGCGTTTCACGCCAATCTCTTTTAAGCGCTCGGCAGCAAGCCAAAGCCTTTCAATAACGTAATAGGGATCACCGCCTCCAACATAAGTGAGCCCCTTAACAACGCCTGTTTTTGCATCAAAGGAATCGGCGCGCCACTCGGTTTTCCAGCGGTAGTTGGGCCCTAAAAGTTCAAGAGCCGCAAGAGTTGTGACAAGTTTGGCGCAACTTGCGGGCTGCATCAATTTTGTCGCGTTATAAGATAGGCTAGGCGAACTGCTACCAGCAGGAGCAACCCACAAAGCGACATCTCCCAACGGGATATGAGCCTTAGAAAAAGTGTTTTTAAGTTCACCTGGAAGCGAAGCTGCCGCAACACTTAAAGAAAAAGCGAGGGAAGAAATCGCAGCAATCCATTGATTAAACACTCTTTTTTTCACATCCGGCTCCGAAAAGTAGGCTATCGGGAAGAAGTTTACTGCCTAGGGCTTGTTTTTGGGAAGACTCACCCCCACATAGAGGTTACACGGGTAGGAATCCGCTGTGTTTCCTATCTTTAAAGACGCCTTTTCATTTGCGTCAAACCACTTTTAAAAGTAAAAAATATTGGAGCTAAAAAAATGCAGATTCGTCCTTTGCATGATCGCGTGATTGTCAAGCGCCTTGATAGTGAGCGCACTACCGCTAGCGGCATTGTTATCCCGGATAACGCAGCCGAAAAGCCCGATCAGGGTGAGGTGATTGCCGTCGGTCCCGGACGCCGCGATGAAAGTGGCAAATTAATTGCCATGGACGTCAAAGTCGGCGACCGTGTGCTTTTTGGCAAATACTCGGGCCAGGCCGTTAAGGTCGATGGCGAAGAGTTCCTCGTCATGCGCGAAGAAGACATCATGGGCGTTTTGGCCTAATTTCGTAACGAATTTTTGGAGAATTACACATGTCTGCAAAGAAAGTTTTATTTGGTGACGATGCGCGCTCTCGTATGGTCCGCGGCATTAACACCTTAGCCAATGCTGTGAAGGTGACATTGGGACCGAAGGGTCGTAACGTTGTTTTAGAGCGTAGTTTTGGTGGCCCGTTGATCACCAAGGACGGCGTGACCGTTGCGAAAGAAATCGAATTGAAAGACAAATTCGAAAACATGGGCGCTCAGATGGTCCGTGAAGTCGCTTCGAAGACAAACGACAACGCAGGCGACGGCACAACAACCGCAACCGTTTTGGCCCAGGCCATTGTCACAGAAGGCATGAAGTACGTTGCCGCTGGCATGAACCCGATGGATTTAAAGCGTGGTATCGATAAGGCCGTTGAAGCCGCCGTCGCTGAACTCAAGAAGATCAGCAAGCCCGTTACGACCAACAAAGAAGTCGCTCAGGTGGGCACGATTAGCGCCAACTCCGATAAGGAAATTGGTGACATCATCGCAGAAGCCATGGACAAAGTCGGCAAGGAAGGCGTTATCACGATTGAAGATGGTAAGAGCTTACACAACGAACTCGAAATCGTTGAAGGTATGCAGTTCGATCGCGGTTTCCTCTCTCCGTACTTTATTAATACGCCAGAGCGTCAGGCCGCTATCCTTGATAAGCCCTTCATTCTCTTGCACGATAAGAAGATTAGCAACATCCGTGAATTGCTCCCGGTGCTTGAACTTGTCGCCAAAGCCAATCGTCCGCTTTTGATTATTGCGGAAGACGTCGATGGCGAAGCGCTTGCCACACTCGTTGTGAACTCGTTGCGTGGCATCTTGAAGGTCGTTGCCGTGAAGGCTCCTGGCTTCGGAGATCGCCGTAAGGCCATGCTTGAAGATATCGCTGTCTTAACGGGCGGCACCGTGATTTCTTCTGACTTAGGTCTTACCTTGGATAAGACAACGCTCGAGCAATTAGGTTCTGCCAAACGCATTGAAGTGACAAAGGAAAACACCACGATTATCGATGGCGCAGGCGACAAAGCTGCCATTGAAAACCGTGTTGCGAGCATCCGTCAGCAAATCGAAGCGACAACAAGCGATTATGACCGCGAGAAGTTGCAGGAACGTGTTGCGAAACTCGCCGGTGGCGTCGCCCTCGTGAAGGTTGGTGCTGCGACCGAAGTCGAGATGAAAGAAAAGAAGACACGTGTTGAAGATGCTTTGCATGCCACGCGCGCGGCTGTCGAAGAAGGCGTCGTTGCTGGTGGCGGTACAGCTCTTATCCGCACAAAGCAAGCCATTGCCAACTTAACTGGCGACAATGACGAACAAAACGCGGGTATTAAGATTGTGCTTCGCGCCATGGAAGAACCGATGCGCCAGATTGTTGCAAACGCCGGCGACGAACCGAGCGTTATCGTCAATAAAGTGAGTGCCGAGAAGGGCAACTTCGGTTACAACGCTCAGACGGGCGTCTATGGCGACATGATTGAGATGGGCGTCTTAGATCCTGCGAAGGTCACCCGTACAGCCTTGCAAAACGCCGCTAGCGTCTCAGGATTGATCCTTACAACCGACTGCATGGTCGCTGACCTCCCTGAAGATAAGCCAGTTCCCGCCGGAATGCCTGGCGGCATGGGCGGCATGGACGGCATGATGTAACCTCTGCCAATTGCGTCTTAAAGTTCCTTCCGATTCGTCAGGATTCTGGCGAATCGGATTTTTTTGCAACTGATGCATTAATTGGTTGCAAAGTCCCCTCAAGCGAATTGGGAAAAGCCTTTTGAACCTGCGATAATCGCGCTCGTTTTTACTTTGGCGGTTTCCCGAAGAGGGCGAGAAATCGCAGGGACTCTTGTTAATTCCTATGAATTGGTTATCTCAACTTCTGACAAATCCCGACTCCATCGGGCACATTGTCTTTGTGTATGGTTTTGTCATCGCTTTGGGAACGTACCTCGGAAAAATTAAAGTTTTTGGTATTTCCTTTGGCGTGACCTGCGTACTTTTTGTCGCACTGATTTCGAACTATTTGGGCTTTCGTATTAACCCCACAGTGCTTGGGTTCTTACGCGACTTTGGCCTCATCCTCTTTGTGTATTTGATGGGATTACAAGTCGGCCCTTCGTTTTTTAGTTCCTTTAAGCACGAGGGTGTGCATCTAAATCTCTTGACGGTCTTTAGCGTTGTCACAAGCATTGCTGTGACAATCGGGCTCTTTTTCCTATTAAATGGAACGATTTCGTTGCCGCAAATCTTGGGCGTGCACTTTGGTGCTGTCACTAATACGCCTGGCCTTGGCGCCACACAAGAAGCACTTGACGTTTTAGGCTACACAGGAGAATCGATTGCTGTGGCTTACGCCTGCGCTTACCCTCTTGGCGTCATTGCAACGATTTTGACGCTAGTTGCTTTGCGCTACATCTTCTTTATCGACCCGAAGGCTGAAGAAAAGCGCCTCATCGACGAAGAAAATGCAGCAAACACCGCTCCCGTTTGCTTTCACTTGCAGTTGCAAAATTCGCGCTTAGAAGGCTTGACGATTCACGATACAAGGCGCCTTGTAGGGCGCTCCTTTATCTGCTCGCGATTGATGCACGAAGGCAATGTCACAAGCCCCATGGGAACAAGCGTTCTTCACGTCGGAGACGTGATGCGTATTGTCGCTGAGCCAGACGATAAGGATGCGATTTTGGCGTTCTTTGGTCGAGAGGATACGACAACAGACTTAGCAAGCGACAAACACTCGCCCGTGATGAGTTCTCTTATTCGTGTGACGCGTGAACGCGTCAATGGTACGCGGGTGCGTGATTTGCATTTAAGCCAACTCGATGGTGTGAATATCACTCGCGTCTACCGCAACGGCATTCAGCTTTTCCCGCATAAGTCGCTTCGTCTTCTTTTAGGCGACAAGGTCTATTGCGTGGGCCCCGAAAGAGCCATTGCTCGCTTAGCTGGCATTCTTGGCAATCAAGTTCAAAAACTCGATCACCCCAATATCATCGTGATTTTCTTGGGGCTCTTAATCGGTGTTTTTGTCGGATCCATTCCCTTGGCTGTCCCCGGGATGCCTGTGGCATTAAAGCTTGGGCTCGCTGGTGGTCCCTTAGTCGTTGCCATTCTCTTAGGCTACTACGGGCCGCGCATTAAGCTTGTGACATACACAACGTATTCAGCCAACCTCATGCTTCGAGAAATTGGCATTGCTATCTTCTTAGCGAGTGTCGGGCTTTCCGCGGGAGAAAACTTTGTTAACGCCCTAACGCACGGCAATGGCCTCCTTTATGTGGGGCTTGGCGTTCTTATTACCGTGATTCCCTGCCTCTTAACGGGCATCGTGGCGCGGTTGCGTTATAAGTTAAATTACCACCAAATCACGGGGCTCTTGGCTGGCGCTACGACAAACTTACCCGCTCTGGCATACGCAGAAAAGTTAAGTGAAACGAGTGCTTCGATTGTGGCTTATTCCACGGTCTATCCCTTGGCGCTTTTTTTGAGAATTCTCACAGGCCAATTTATTATCGTGGCACTTTGGGGATTTGTGTGATTTAGAAAAATTTGATGCTTTGTTGAGGCTTTTCGAAGATTTTCGGAAAGCCTCTTTTTTTACGTAAGAAGCGCAATGAGCGTCTTGAGAGCAAACTCAACCGTTGCCTTGCGAACTTCAGCGCGGCCTCCTTTAAAGCACTGCGTCGCAGATTCTGTACAGACGGCTTTCTCGGTTTTAAAAGCAAAGCCAAAGCACACCGTTCCAACGGGGGTCTTCTCGGTGCCGCCTGTGGGACCGGCAACACCCGTGACAGAAACAGCAAGAGTCGCCTTGGAGTGAGCAATGGCGCCAAGGGCCATCTCGCGAGCGGTTTCTTCGCTTACAACGCCGTAGTTTTCGAGTGTCTCTTTTCTAACCTCGAGAATCTCCATCTTGGATTCTGGCGTATACGTGACAAAGCCACGGTCAAACCAAGCGCTAGAACCCGCAACCTCTGTGATGGCTGCCGAAATGAGGCCTCCCGTACAGCTTTCTGCTGTAGCGATTTTCACGGCACGCAGTTTCGCTGCCTCGCCAAGTTTTGTGGCAAGCTCGAAAGTTTCTTCACTCACGAAAGAAGTCCTAAGAAGGTATAGCCAAAGCGTCCTGCAGCCTTGTCAAAAATGGTGAGCGCAACAATTGCCCAGAGAGCGGCGACGATGTCGTCAGCCATAATGCCTTTAGCGCCTTTAAATTTCTGATCGATTTTGTCTGCGGGCGGAAACTTCATGATGTCAAAGAAGCGGAAAGCTAAGAAGGAAGCAATCCAAGTAATCGGGTGTTGCGGGAACATCATGAGAACTAACCAAACTCCTGCAACCTCATCGATTACGATGCAGCTTGCATCGTGAACACCCAAATCCGCACTTGTTTTCTCGCTTGCCCAAACGCCAAGTAAAAGCGCCAACGCGACAGTGGCGATATAAAACATGCCAGGAAGTTTGATCACTTCAACTAAAAAGATCCAAACAAGAACCGCCGCAAGCGTTCCCCAGGTACCTGGCGCTGGTCTTAAAAGACCGGCTCCAAAAAATGTCGCCACCATGTGCTCTGGGCACGAGAACACAAACCTCAAATCAGGACGAACAAGATTGGCGGGATTGTCTTTCGAATATTTTTCTTTTAAACCCATTGTTAACTTTCCTTTAAGCAAAGTGATCAAAGCCCGTGGCTCTCAATTGCAGCACGGCGCCCGTGGCATCTTTCACAATCAAATGTGGCTGGTTATCGTCTTTAGCACGTATTCTTCCAATCCGTGTCACGGGTGTCAACGCGCTGATACTCGCTTGCTCAATAAGGCCGCGTTTTTCTTTCGGAGCCGTGAAAACAAGTTCGTAATCGTCTCCCCCGGCCAATATCGCTTCAAGCCGATTTTCTTTTGTTAAAGAGGCAATCGAAGCGTCTGCCGGCAGCGCTTCAAACGAAAGGTCCGCTGCCACACCGCTTTTTTCAAGGATGTGTCCTAAATCTTGCGCAAGGCCATCGGAAATGTCTGCGCAAGCGCTTGCGGCGCTAAGGAGTGCTGTGCCTAAGGCATTGCGTGCCTCGGGTCTTTCAAGCCGCTTTAATGCGGCAGGAAAGTCGTTAGCTGGGAGTGTGAGACGCCCTGTTAGGTGTGCTAATGCAGCCCACGCAGCGCCTAATGTTCCTGAGACCCAAATGTCGTCCCCGACTTCAGCGCCCGACCGTGTTAATCCCATGCGAGAGGGCAATTCGCCAATGGCAGTAATGGAGATACTCGCAGGAGCCCGTTTTTCTCCAACAAGCGCTGTGCGTGTCGTGTCTCCCCCCAAAAGTGGGCAATTGCTCGCGCGAGACAATTCCATTAGACCTGCTGTAAAGCTCTTAAGCCACGCATCGTCCCGATCGGGCAGTGCAATCGAAAGAAAGAAAGCGCGAGGCGTTGCGCCAGAAGCGGCCAAATCCGAGAGATTCACGGCAAGCGCTTTGTAGCCAATAGCATCGGCTGGCGTTGAGACAGGAAAATGCACGCCCACCGTTGTCATATCTGTTGTGACAGCAAGCCGCGTTAACCCTGCGTCGATAATGGCGCAATCATCGCCCACGCCTTTTGAAGCCCATGCACCAAATGAGCTTTGCGTGAAATAGCGATCGATAATCGAAAATTCCCCAAACTGCGCCATGATTGATTCCTCCCCTTACTTTTAGAGAACATTGACCTTTCTGACTGGCGTACGTGCTCGGAGGATTTAGTTTGGCGCCACTTCCTCTTTGCGCACATCGGCAGCGACTTTATCGAGAACGCCATTGACGAGTCGATAGCCCTTGTCGGCACCGAACAGCTTAGAAAGCTCGACGGCTTCGTTGATAATAACGCGGTAGGGGTTTTCTAGGCAGTGTTTGAGTTCCCAAGCGCCAATCATCAGACACGACCTTTCAATGACGGACAGTCGCGCTGGATCTCGATCAACATGGCGAGCGAGAAGCTCCATTAATTCATCGCGTTCGGATAAAACGCCCTGAACAATTTCACGATAAAAATCTTTATCGCACTTTTCAAAATCTTCGCTTGTGAGTTCGCAGGTAAAGGCCGGCTCTTCTTTATCTGAAAGGATATCTAAGAGCCCAGCATCAATCGCTGCGAAATCCGCTTCGGGGTCAATCACCGATTGATAGACCCCTAAGAGCGCAAATTCTCGGGCACGGCTTCGCGCACCCGAGCGTGGTAAATGTGGTTTAGTCGTCATCTGACTCTTCCGCGTAATCTACGAATTCGTCGACATCAGGAAACTCGGCAACGAGGTTAGCCATTTCAACGGCGCACTGTGCGCAATCGGTTCCCTTAATCTTTGTGCGTTCTTTGCACTGCTCGTCGCTGTAGCAAGTCAAGATGCCATTGGCGACAGGAATGCCGTAATCGAGAACAACACGCGAAATTCCAGCTGCCGACTCATTGGCAACGAGCTCGAAGTGATAGGTTTCACCCTTAATCACGGCGCCCAATGCAATCAAGGCATCGTATTCGCCTGTGCCTGCTAATTTCGATAACGCAAGCGGCACTTCAAGAGCCCCAGGAACTGTCACTTTCGTGATGTGTTCTTCGAAAACGCCTAAGCGCTTGAGCTCTTCTAGGCAAGCCGCGTAAAGCTCTTTTCCAGCATATTCATTAAAACGAGAAACAACGATCCCGATTTGAAGCGATGTTCCGTTCAAGTTTTTTTCGATGGTATCAACTTGCGGCATAGTGACCTCCTTGACTACTTTGT
>CAVEMY010000048.1:0-11548 GCA_963617005.1 Parabacteroides distasonis
TTTCGTACAAAAAACTCTCTCTTTTGGAGAGGAGAACAACTTTTTTAACTCAACTAGTAAAGGAGGGTGCAATTCCTCCCGTGTCTAAAGACACAGGTTTCCTTGCGCGATTTCTATGACGGAAACACAAGAAAAGCACACGACAGAAAAAACTGCGCGTAACGACCGAGATAACAAAAAATCCATCGAGGTCGCGCCAGGCGTACACACGCACGCCTCTGTTTCTGTGCGTAAACTCGAAAAACGCATCGTGCGCCTGACGGCACAGGCCATTCTCGACTACAACATGATTGTCGAAGGCGACAAAATTCTTGTTGCAATGAGTGGCGGCAAAGACAGCTACGTCTTACTTGAAACCTTACAAAAGCTTCAAAAAAGAGCGCCTGTGCACTTTGACTTGCTTGCCGTTCACATCGACCAACATATCCCAGGATCGGACCCCGCCTCGATTGAAGCATTTTTAAAGAAAACAGGCGTTCCCTATCACATTGAATCGCAAGATACGCATAGCATCGTTGAGCGCCTCATTCCTTCGGGGAAAAATGTTTGCTCCTTGTGCGCCCGTCTTCGCCGCGGCATTCTTTATCGCGTTGCTCGCGAATTAAAGTGCACCAAGATTGCTCTTGGCCATCAGATGGATGATGTGGTTTCGACGCTTCTACTTAATATGTTTTACGGCGGTCGCATCAAGGCTATGCCTCCCGTATTAAGAAGTGACGATAAGACTAATATTGTCATCCGGCCTCTTATCTACATTCGAGAATATGAGACAGCGAAATGGGCCAAGATTCGTGAGTATCCTCTTGCGCCCAAACATCTTTGCGGGGCATCGGAAAACAAAAAGCGTCAAGAGATTAAAGCGCTCCTAAACGACTGGGATAAAAACTTTGATAGCCGCATCTATAACCTCTTTATGAGTACGACGCGTGTGAGTCCCTCGCAGCTTTCGGACAAATCGATTTTTGATTTCACGCATTTTGAGAAAAAAGAGAGCAAACGCGACGACGAAGAGCCCTCCGTAAAAGAAATTCTCAAAAAGCCTACGATTACGCTTGATGCGGAAAAAGAGATTCGCCCCTTGTGGATGAAGGTTGTTCCGTGGAAGACACCGTTTTAAGGGAAAGAGAACGTTTTATGCTTGAAGCTGAATTTGACGCATTATCTGAAACGCTTTTTTCGAAAATCGAAGATGCGATTGATGATCTTGACCTTGACGTTGAATCGAGTCGCGCAGGAAATGTCCTTACGCTTGAAACGGAGAGTGGCGATCAGATTGTCCTCAATCGTCACACGCCCACTTTCGAAGTGTGGTTAGCGAGCCGCGCTGGGGGCTCGCGCTTTTTCTATGAGAGCGGTAAGTGGCTTTCTTCTAAAGATAAAGAAACCACAATTTGGGTTTCTTTATCGCAAGCTCTCAGCTATGTCTTAGGCGAACCCGTTACCCTAGAAGATTTGGTCGCGTAGGATATCGCGCTCTAAGTTCTTCTCGCCTACTTTGCCATTAAGTGGCACATCGCGCACGCTCTGATCGACGCTATCGGCGTAATAGTAATTGCCGTTAATTAACACGACGCTCGAAGGTTGAATGCGCTTATAGGGCGGCTCATCGACTAAAACGTCTTTCATGTAATCGACCCAGATTGGAAGCACCAAGCCGCCACCAGTTTCGCGATTACCCAAGGGTTTCATTTGGTCAAAACCCATCCAACCGACGGCAACGAGTTTTCCAGCGTAACCCGCAAACCAGGCGTCATAGGAATTATTCGAAGTACCCGTCTTGCCACCCATATCCGGGCGCTTTAAAGCGAGATACGCGCGGCGCCCCGTTCCTTCACGAATCACACCATTAAGTAGCGTGTGCATAATAAAGGCGTTTCTCTCGCTTAACGAGCGAATGGTTTCGTCGCCAGCGGCCGGATTATGCACGCGCATCACAACCTTTCCTTCGGCATCGGTAACGCGATCGATTAAGTAGGGTTTCACGCGGTAGCCGCCATTGGCTAAAACGCTATAGCCAGCAAGCATCTCCCACGGTGTTGCGCCACCTGCGCCAAGAGCGGTTGTTAACTGCGCTGGTGTCCGAGAGGCAGGGAATCCAAACGTCTTTTCAACAAAGCCCTGTGCGTAGCGCGCACCAATGGCTTGCATCACGCGAATAGAGACAAGGTTCTTGGATTTTTTCAGAGCCGTTGCAAGAGACATCGGACCATCGAAACGATTGTCGTAGTTACGCGGCTCCCAAAGCTCTCCTCCTGTGAGACGGGGATCAATGAAAATCGGCGCATCGTTAATAATCGTCGCTGGGTTAAAGCCTTTGTCGAGTGCGGCCGAATAAATAAAGGGCTTAAAAGTCGATCCCGGCTGACGGATTGCTTGCGTAACGTGATTAAAGTTACTTAAGTAAAAATCAAATCCGCCAATAAGCGCTCTCACAGCGCCCGTATCAAATTCGGCACTCACAAATCCCGCTTGCACTTCGGGGGTTTGCGAAAGCGTCCATTCGCCTTTGGCTGTGCGAGAAACACGCACAAGAGAACCCACTGTGATGGCCTTTTCGTCTTTTTTCTTAGACCAACGCGATTTCTTTTTCGTCAGTCCCGCGAACTTAAGGCTTTCCTTATCGAGAGTGACTTCTTGTTCTGCGGAAATGGCCACAGCAATCTTTTGCTCGGAAACCTCAGTGACAATCGCTGGGAACAAATTCGGAGACGTTGGCACATCTGACAAAGCCATCGTTATGGTGCTTGCTCGGTTTTCCTCATCGGAAATATCGACGTGAGCCGTGGGTCCCCGATAGCCATAGCGTCTATCGTAATTAATAAGGTTTTTACGCACACTTTCCCAAGCAGCTTTTTGATCTGCGGCGCGAATGGTCGTGTAAACGTTAAGACCTAAGGTGTAGGCCTCTTCTTTGAAAATGTCGTAGACCAAAATACGCGCGAGTTCAGCAGCGTACTCTGCGTGAAGTCCTTCAGCGCCTTTTTCTGCCGTTAAACGCCGCTCGCTCGGTTTTTTCGCCACAATCGGGTGCGCCATCTCTTGCGCATAAACTTCTTCGGAGATGTAGCCCAAACTACGCATACGTCCTAAAACGTAACTTTTACGCATATTGGCGCGTTTGGGATTGACAATGGGGTTGTAAGCAGAGGGGGCCACGGGAAGTCCTGCAATCGTGGCCGCTTCCCCGATGGTGAGATCTTCGAGCTCTTTACCGAAATACACCTTCGCGGCCGAGGCAAAGCCATAGGCCCTCTGCCCTAAATAGATTTGATTGAGATAAACCTCAAAGATTTCGTCTTTTGTGAGATTTCTTTCAATCTTGTAGGCCATTGCCACTTCGTAGAGCTTACGCGTGTAGGTGCGCTCGGAAGAAAGAAAGAAGTTTCTTGCCACCTGCATCGTAATCGTGGAGCCGCCTTGCCCGCGACGCCCCGTGATGAGATTGGCAACAGCGGCGCGAACGATGCCCGTAAATTCAATACCCGAGTGCGCATAAAAGCCATCGTCTTCAGCAGCCAAGACGGCATTGCGCACGAAAGGCGGAATCTCATGCAAACGAATAAAGTCACGATGCTCTTCGCCGAATTCGCCGATTAAGATACCTTCAGCGCTATAGACGCGAAGCGGAATCTTGGGTTTGTAATCGGTTAAAACATCAATCGGCGGAAGCTGAGAATAGACAACAGAAAAGATGACAAGACCCGCACAGGTTCCAGCAACGAGCCCAGCAATTCCGATGCCAACGCACCAACAAATGAATCGACTGATTTTCTGAGCGATTGAGTTCTTCTTTTTCACAAAAATTCCACTTACCTAAAAGCCGCAATGACTTTTCTTGCTCGCTTCAAGGAAAACCCATACCTGCGGGCTAAGAGTCTTATGGAAAAAACGCGTGGCTTTGATTTGACAGTAACGCGAAATCTTACAACAAATATCGCTTTTTCCCCTGATTTCTTACAACCTCGCACAGTTTTTCTCTCCTCCTTCTCTCTTAAATTGCGACGCTTTTAAGAAAAAACGCCTCGAAAAGCCTCCCGCTAATACTCGCCTAGCAAAAACCCTCTTTGTGCTTTTTGCAAAAACGAGACCGAAATTCAAGGGTCTTGTTTTGTAAAATGGGCAAAGTACATAAGCTTAAAGACGACGTGAAGCTCATAAGCTAAGGGAGGCTACGATGAGTAAACTCGACGATCTGAATCTATGGCGTGTTTTTGTCAATCTTTCTCAAACACGCAACTTTTCCTATACGGCCGCGGAGCTCGGCGTGGACGTTTCAACGGTTTCTCGCATGCTCACAACGCTTGAGAAAACTATCGGACGCTCGCTACTTGTGCGCAACACGCGACCTCTTGAGCTCACAGAGCTCGGAGAAAGAGCGCTTGAACTCTTAAGTGCCCAATTAGATCGCCAAAGAGAAATCATCGATGAGTTGCAGGGGCCGAACGCTGCGGTCCAAGGAATGATTCGCCTTGCCTCTCCCTATAGCCTAGAAATGGAATTCTTAGGTGAGGCGCTTTTGCGGTTTCAAAAGAAATTCCCAGATGTCGAATTTCGCATCATCGGGGGCGCGGGGATGCCCGAGTTACTCAATCGCCGCGTTGACGTGATTTTCGTCACAGGAGAAGTCATCGAGCGCGAAGAGAATATGGTCTGTCTACCTCGGCGCCCGAACTACTTTGTTCCGATTGCTTCTCCCAAATACCTTTTGGAACACCCAGCACCGCGGGTGCCAGAAGAAGTTAAAAATCACACGGTTTATGCCTTTGAAGGTGCAACGCGTCACCCGACACGTTCTTTATGTAAAGATGGCGAAATCAGAGACGTCCGCTTCGGTCAGCAGCTCTTTGTGATGTCTAACATCATCGCCATTAAGGAAAATGTTCTTAAAGGCGCGGGTATTTGCGTTGATATGCCCTATTTCCTATGCGCTTCAGAAATTGTTTCGGGTAAACTCATCCCCATTCTGAACGGCTGGCACAGACCTCCCATTCAAACGTATGTTGTTTGCCGAAAGGAATTATGGAATTCGAAAATCCACCGCATCTTTATGCGCTGGATTCAGAAAGAGTTGCAGGATTTCTTTGATGCGAAAGTCAGAGAAATTCAGCCCTATTGGAGCGTCCCCGAGATGCTCGCACCCCGAGAAGAGCCATTGTGAGAGAAGTAAACGCTAACGCTAAAGCCATCTTGGCTTTAACAAAAAAACTCTGCGCCATACCGAGCGTTTCAGGAAAAAGAGAAGAGGAAAATCGCGCTTGCGCAACGCTCTTACAGGAATTGCGTTCGATAACACCTTCTTTTGGAAACACCCTGAGTGCTCAAGAAATCCTCTGCGAGGGAGATTCTCATAAACGTAATGCCGTTTTTGCGCTTTTACGTTCTGCAAATCGTACGAAGAAAACGGTTCTTCTGACAGGCCACTTTGATGTGGTCGACACAGAAGGTGCCTTGAAGGATTTAGCGTTTTCCCCTGACGAGTACACGAGGGCTCTAGCCAAAGAAAATCTTACTGAAGAAGTCAGAATTGACCTTGAAAGCGGCAATTGGCTTTTTGGTCGCGGCACGATGGATATGAAAGCAGGGCTTGCTCTTTTTATCGAGACCATGAGAGCTTTCGCGAAAAGCCCTGATTTAGCAATCAACATTGCTTTCTTAGCCGTCCCCGACGAAGAATGCGATAGCGCGGGTATGCGTGGCTCCATTCGCCCATTTTGCACGATTTTAAAAACGGAAGACCTTGACGTAATCGCCGCTCTCACAGGAGAACCCTGCTTTTGGACAACAGGAAAACACCCGACACGTCCCTACTACACGGGAACAACGGGAAAAATCATGCCGTATTTCTTGTGTCTTGGGAAAGCAACTCACGTCAACGACTATGTCCAAGGCGCAAACGCCATGCTTTTAGCCTCGCACGTCGTTTCTCTTTTTGAAGGAAATCCCGATTTCATTGACGGCACGGGAGCTGATACCCTTTCGCCTCCTGCGTGCTTGCGTTGTGAAACACGCACAGGAACCTATAGCGTCAGTCTTCCATCGCGAGCGATTTGTTTTTTCAACGTCTTAACCGATAGTCGCACACCCGAAGATATTCTTACGAGCATGAGAGACTTGGCAGAAAAAGCGCTCAGTTTAAGTTGCGAGCAAATGCAAAAAACGGCAGAGGCTCTGATGACTCATGGCGCACAAGTGGCATCTGAGAAAAAAGCCGGGCGCGTCTTTTCCTATGACGAACTCACCTTGTTATGCGTAAAAAAATTGGGAAGCGTCGAGGCGTTTAAAAAGGCCCAACTTGACCTTTTAAAGAGTTTTGCGCCCGAGATGGACATGCGAGAAAAAGCCATTCGTGTAAGCGAATGGGTCGCAGATTTAAGTGGCGTTACGGGACCGGCGATTGTGGTGGGTTTTCTTCCGCCTTATTACCCACACCGCGTTAATCGCAGACGCAATCAAAACGAAAAAATTCTTCGAAAAGTGATTGAAGAAGCGGCCTCTCGCGCGGGGGCTTTAGCTCAAGACCAAGCCACAAGCCTTCAAGAGGTTTTCGGCGGCATCACCGATCTTTCTTTCTTAGGTTTTGAAGGCAATCGTGCGGCTCTTACGAGCCTTGCAGACAACATGCCCGCCTGGGGCGAACTCTATTCTCTTCCGATGACTGAACTTTTATCGCTAGACATCCCTGTCGCGAATATGGGGCCAGCGGGTAAAGATGCGCATAAGCCAACAGAACGCTTGGAATTACAGTACTCGCTTGAAGTTGCGCCGAAAGTTCTTTCTTGGACAATTTGTGAACTCGCTAAAGAGCATTCGTAGCTTTTCTACGGAAAGGTTCTAAGGTCAATTGACTAGGGTTTGCTCTGTTTTTGCAAAAAAACCTTCGATTGTTCTTGCCTTTTATTTTCCTTATTGAAATAGTATGTTACTTTTCCGCTCGGTGAAAATTCTTTTCTCTTTTTTGGAGAACAACAATGGCTGAAGATATCGATGTCGCAGAATTGACAGCGAAGCCGAAAGTTGGAATTGGCGGCTTTCTTGCCTTAATTCTCGCAATCATCCTTTTCTCTGGAGTTTTCTACAAAATGGGGCCCGGCTATGAATGGCTCGGCGCGCTCGACTTTACGACAATTGCCGGTAAGTTTGGATCAATTTCCGGCACAAACTTTGTCGGTAAAGGCGGTGTTGGCGCACGACAGGGTTTCCTTTTTGCTTTAACTCTTTTCGCTCCTGTCACATTGGCTGTGGGCCTTTTGGCTGTTCTTGAGCACTATGGCGCTCTTGCTGCTGCTCAGGTACTGATGACTCCGCTTTTGCGACCGATCTTAGATATTCCTGGTTACACAGGTTTGGCCCTCGTCACGGACTTACAGAGTACGGACGCTGGTGCGGCTATCTCTAAGAGCATGTACGACCACAAGCTCATGAACGATAAAGAGCTCACGATTATGGCCGCCTGGCAGTATTGCGGCGCTGGAGCCGTCGGGAATTACTTCTCGACAGTCTCAGCAATCTTTGCTTTCCTTCTCGTTCCCGTTTGGAAACCCCTTGCCATCATTCTCGTAATGAAGTTCGCAGCCGGGTTCTTCGTGCGCGTTTGCTTATCAACCATCTACAGAAAGGATTTCAACAATGGCTACTGCAGATAACAAAGTCAGCAACAATCCTTTTGATATCTTCATCGGTGGATGCCGCAAGGGATTGCTTGTTTGCGCAAATTACCTTTTACCGAACGTGATTATGGCGTTCGTGCTTACCTATATTCTTCAGCTTTTAGGCGTCATGGATTTCTTGGGTCGCGTTTGCGGACCGGCGATGGGAATCTTTGGCCTAAAAGGTGAATGCATCTTAGTGCTGTGCGCCACATGGCTTTCTTGCGGCGCTGGCGTTGGTGTTGCCGCAAGCCTTTACACCGCTGGCGTCATCGGCGGCGTGGATATCACGATTCTTTCGCCTGCGATGATCTTGATGGCCTCTCAAATCCAATACATGGGTCGTTTGTTGGGTTTAGCAGACGTACCAAAGAAATATTGGCCGCTTTTGATGTTTACAAGCGTCTTTATTGCGTGTATCGGTATGATCATCATGCGGATTGTGATGTAGGCAAAGTAAAAACTTAAAAAGTAATGCTGGCGAGATTCTTTCATCCGTAAAGGGTCTCGCCTTTTCTAACGAAAAAAAGGAGACCCCTATGGCTCTAGATCTTATTGGAACTTACAAAGAGCTTCACGCCATGGCTGAGCTCGGATTTCAAGAGCATCGAACAAGCGCTTATGTGGCAGAAAAAATGCGCGCTTTCGGTTACGAAGTGACCGAGCATTTTGCCGACACAACGGCTGTTATCGCCTACAAGCGCACTGGACTTCCTGGTCCCACAGTAATGGTGCGGTGCGACATGGATGCTCTTCCTTTTAAAAATGAGGATGGCTCAATTTCTGCCGTGCACGCCTGTGGTCACGATGGTCACATGGCGATGCAACTTGCAACAGCAGAACGTGTTTTTGATTCTGTGAAAAAAGGCACATTAAAGTTTCTCTTTCAGCCAGCGGAAGAAACGCTCGATGGGGCACTTTCTGTCATCAAGGGCGGCGTCCTTGACGATGTCGATATCGCTTTTGGCATGCATGTTCGTCCTGAGCAGGATATGCCCGCTGGTAATTTCTGCGCCTCTGTCAATTACACAGCGAGCACCTTTATTCGCATTGACGTGAAGGGCCTCGCCTCTCACGCCTCGCGCCCGCATCTCGGAGTCAATGCTGCTGAAGCCGCTGCGGCGATTACCAATGCGATTTGTGCGATTAAACTCAATCCGCTTTTGGGCTGGAGCTGCAAGGTAACGCAAATTGAAGCAGCGGCCGCTGCAATTAACGTCATTCCTGATACAGCGCTTTTGTGGCTTGATGCGAGAGCACAAACCAATGACTTGATGGATGAGTTGATTCGTAAGGTTGAGATGGCTGCAAGTTTTGCTGCGCAGTCTGTTGGCGCGACAGCGAAAGTCACATTGCCGCACGAACCGATTCCGGCTCCCTCCTACACGCCTGAGCTCATTGAGGAAGCGAAAGAAGAGATTGTTCGCTTGTTTGGTAAAGACCGCTTATCCAAACCCTGCGGCGGTGGCGGCGAAGATTTCAACTACTTCCCGAAATCAAAGCCCACATTACAAAACGCCTATTTCGGTATCGGCGTGGGAGCAACGCCTGGGCTTCATAACCGCGCAATGCACTTTGATCCGAAGTATCTTGCTGGCGGCGTCGACTTAATGAGCGCCATGATTATTAGAAAGCTTGGTTAAGAACTAGCGTTTCTCAAGAAGCCCTCAAAAAAGAGTCCTTTAGTAAGGAACCTTATAATGAGGGCTTCAATTTCTAGCTTACTGCTTAGGGTCTCTTATGAGAAAAACTTTATTGGCTGTCTTGTTAATCGCCGCTTTAACTGGTTGCGGCCTCAAAGGCAATCTCTATCTTGATAACACTGCGCCTCAAGAGAGCACGGCTCCGGCTCCATTAGAGAACACGACGCGATAAAAGACGGCTTTCGACAATGTCTTCATCCGATACTTTTCCCTCTCCCTTAACTCTTAAGGGAACACAGCTTTTTTGCGACGATTGTGATTTAACCGCTCTTGCTAAAGAGTTCGGCACCCCTTTGTATGTTTACTCACTCACAGAGTTAACAAAACGTGCCAACCATTGGGCACAAGCAACAAAACAAAGAAAAGATCGCGTCTTTTATGCGATGAAGGCCAACAGTTCTCAGGCCCTATTAAAAGAATTCATTCGCTTTGGATTTGGCTTTGATATCGTAAGTGGCGGAGAGCTCGCTCGGGCTCTTGCTGCGGGTGCTGACCCTAAAACCATCGTGTATTCGGGTGTGGGGAAAAGTAAGGAAGAAATTAAAGCAGCATTAACTGCTGGAATTCTTTGCTTTAATGTCGAAAGTGAATCTGAACTCTTAAGAATCAGTGCGCTAGCCAAAGAACTCGGGAAAATCGCCAACATTAGTTTGCGTGTCAACCCCGACATTGATGCCAAGACGCATCCGTATATTTCCACTGGTCTTAAAAAGAATAAATTTGGCGTTAGCTTCGAAGAGGCTCCCCGCCTCTATAAGCTTGCGAAGTCGCTTCCGAATATTCGCATCACAGGGATTGACGCCCATATTGGCAGTCAATTAACGGAACTTGCGCCTTTTGTTCATGCGCTAGAAAAGATTCTCGACATTGTCGATACGCTAAAAGGTGAGGGCATCACGCTCGATCATATCGATGTTGGTGGAGGCCTTGGCATTTGCTACACAAAAGAGACGCCGCCTTCGGTTGAGACGCTTGTGAGTGCCTTGCACGAAACGCTCGAAGCTCGCGATTACAAAGACACTACGCTTTTCTTTGAACCAGGTAGAAGCCTTATCGCCTCCTCTGGGTTGCTCTTAACGCGTGTGGAGTATCTCAAAGCAGGCCCCGAGAAGAATTTCTGTATTGTCGATGCTTCGATGACAGAAATGATTCGTCCTGCTCTTTATCAAGCGACAATGCCGCTTTTTAACTGCACCAACCGTGGAACATCGTCTAAAGCTTTTGATGTTGTAGGACCCGTGTGTGAATCAAGCGACTGGCTAGAGAAAGATTTCAAGATTGATGTGAAAGAAGGTGACATCCTTGTCATGGCCGATGCCGGAGCCTACGGCATGTCGATGGCTTCGACCTACAATTCACGTGCAATGCCCGCAGAAGTTCTCGCTTGCGACGGGAAAGCGACTTTAATCCGCAAAAGATCGTCGATTGAAGATTTAATGCGCCTTGAAGTTAGCGCGGAAAATTAAGCGTTAAAGTTAAAGAGAACAGAGACCACTTTCTCGAGGCCTTCTGCTGGGTTACGCTTAAAGCCACTTTGAGAAAAAGCCAAGTACTGCGAGATGACAAAATCTGTCATCAATTGCGCACGTGTCTTTGTGTCGGTTTTCTCAGGAATTTCGCGACCCACAATCGCGAGCGCTAATGTGTTGTGAATTGAATCTGTGATCGCACGAAGAATGCGTTCCTTTTTCTCAACTAGCGAGGGCTCTTCATAAACAAGTGCTTCGCCAGTAAGAAGCCTTGTTAACCCAGGGTTTTTCATCGCAAACACAAGTAGGTATTGCAACTTCAAATAGGCCCGCTCGAGCATTGCCACATTCGGGCACGCATCCGCGCCCCGAAGTGTTTGATCGAGAAGTTCGGCCGTCCTCTTTAAAACGGCTTCAATCATTTCTGTTTTGCCAGAAAAGTGCCGATATAAAGCCGCTTCACTAATCCCGGTTTTGGCTGCAATCTCAGCTGTGGAGAACCGCACTTGAACCGGCGTGCCGAGCAACCCAACTAAGGCATCCATAATTTCTGCGCGTCGAAGGACGCCGTGCTTGTATTGGCGTTTTTCGCGAGTGGCTGCTTCAGAATTTTTTTGTTGCATGGACTTTTCGTATGCTCTTAGGTTGGACGGCTCTTTATTCTACCCAAAATGAAAAACCCCCGAACTCTGGTTAAAGAGAACGGGGGTAAAAGGAGTAGCCTGGCAGT
>CAVEMY010000049.1:0-11304 GCA_963617005.1 Parabacteroides distasonis
CGAACCACCGTTGTCTTATCAAAGTCGTGCAAAGCAAAGGGCGCTGAATAACTACGCTCCGTTGCTGCAATGTGCGGCAATAAAAGAGCGTCAAGCGCTGAAACGGTTTTTGGCGAATAAGCCTCCGCGAAGTTTTCTGTGGCAGTAAGTTTCGGACGAAAATGAATGCTATCAGTGAGCGCCACGACAAAGAAAACCGAGAGAATTCCTGCGCAGAAAATCGCTGTTTTATTTTTCCCTAAATTGGCCCACTTCGCGCGCCACGTCGGGTGTTTTAGAGCACAAAAGACACCAAACACAATCACAAAAAGAAGAGCCCAGATAACGGCATCAGTCCAGAGGAAAACAAAGCGTGGCATTCTCGTCTTTCCTCCTATCGCAACCGAATCCGAGGATCGACGATGGCGTACGTGAGATCGGTTAACGTCAAACCAATCACATAGGCGACCGTACCCAAAAAGACCATCGCTCGCACGATTGAAAAGTCCTGCGCGTTAATGGCATCAATCGTATAAGAACCGAGCCCTGGGATTCCAAAGAAGTTTTCCATAATGAGCGAACCCATAAAGAGCATCGGAATCACAGAAACTGTGCTCGTTAAAATGGGAAGCATCGCGTTACGTAAGACGTGCGAGAAAAGCACACGCTCTTCGCTCGCTCCCTTAGCTCGCGCGGTTCTCACATAGTCTTTGCCTACTTCTTCAAGAAACATCGAACGGTATAAAAGCGTGTCGCTCCCTAAGCGAGAGAAAACCCCGATTGCTACAGGGAGAATTAAGAACGCTGCCATCCCAAAGCCATCAGTGAATCCTGAAACCGGAACCAAACGCAGCGTACGCGAGAAAAGCCATTGCCCGAGAATGATGTAAAAAAGGCTTGAGACGCTCATCACAGTGACGCTTGTGGCTACTCCTATTGCCTCTAATTTCGTTTTCCTAACGAGTACAAGCCCCAAGGAGAAAATCACCATCACAATAACGCCCAAGATAAAGGTCGGGATTGCGAGTGCCAAAGAGGGGCCAATGCGCTCTGTGATTTCTCGATTGATGTTGCGCCCTGCATCCGACAACCCAAAGTCCCCTTTTAAAAGCGGAACAGAGCGCTTAAAGAAAACAGTTTCGGTAAGTTTCTCAGTACCTTCTGCCTTCTCGTTATAAATAAGCGGCAAGTCGTAGCCGTGCGCAACTTTCCAATGTTCGATTACTTCCTCGGAAACGTATTTACCGCCAAGAGAAAGGCGCGCCATATCGTCAGGCGTATTTACGGAGAAAAAGAGCGCAAAGGTTAAAAGATTCACGCCCAAAAGAATCAAGATGCCGTAAAAGAAGCGCCGAATGACATACCCAATCATGAGCGACTCCTCAGCTCAACACGGCGCGCCTTGCGACGCATTAAAACAAAGCGAACGGCAAAGAATAGATTGATTAAAAGCGCGGCACCCAAAATAAGTGGCCAATAAATCGGTTGATTCCAATCGCGGATAGCAGCGGCCCGTTCTTTCGCGTCAATGCTAATGTACATCAATCGATCTTGAATAATCTGCACGGGCTTCACATTACCGACCCAGTTGTGGACAGCGGCAGCGGCCGTAGCGAATGTCCCAAAGCTCCACGGGGCATCCACTTGCACAATCCGAATCATGGCATCGATTGCCTTTTGCTTTTCTGGGCCATCTTCTAAGTAGCGCATCGCTTCAAAGAGGCGGTCGTAGTCGCGATTGACATAATTGGACGCGTTTTCTCCGCCATAGGCAACTTTCCCGTTTTTCCCATACAAGAGAAAAAGGAAGTTTTCCGCATCTGGGTAATCGGCAAGCCAGCCCCAGACGTAAATCTGCTCAGCGCCCTTTTGCATCTTATCTTGAAAGCGGTTGTAGTCTGTGGCGCGGATTTCCAATTGAATCCCTAATTTCGCGAATTGCCGCGTCATCCATTCAAGGTAAGAACGAGAGCCAGCGGCTGACCCCTGCCAATCAAAATTAAGTACCAAGGGTTTCCCGGTTTTGGCATCCCTCCCATCAGGGTACCCCGCCTCACGCATCAGGCGTTTAGCCTCATCAATGGCGCGCCGTTTCACAGTACCGTCTTTTTCTTTTTTGTAGACAACAGGATTAAAGTCTGCGGGGCTTCCCGCTTTGTAGCCAAAGATTCCTGGCGGGATGGGGCCCGCGGCAACTTTTCCTTGCCCCACATTAAAAATCGAGAGTTTTTCTTCCCAGTCGATGGCAATGGAAATCGCTTGCCGCAGTTTTCGATTGCGGAATTTTTCTTCTGGCGTCTTTCCTTCTCCCACCACGGGATCGAGCCAATTAAATCCAAGATAGGTGTTATTGGCCCCAACGGTTGTTGGGAACTTTAATTTACGGTCCCGATAGAGTTTTCCTTTTTCTGGGTAATCGGTCGCTGCAACAATAAAGCCCTGCCCCACATCAAGACGCGTAATCTCAGGACTATCGTAAAAGCCCTGCAAGAATTTGGAGGTAATCGGCACCGATTCTTTTTCAATCGAAAACACGATGCGCTCTGTCAAAGGCAAGGGTTTGCCGCAATCCTTTAAGAATCCTGCGGCCTCGTCTGACGCCTCTCCCTCACAAGGGTAGAGATTTTTTCTGTAAAGAGGATTTTTCTCTAGGACGTGTTCGCGATTAGTAAGAGACTTCGCTAAATAATAGGGTCCCGTTCCAACAGGCCACGCATCAAGCGTAATGTTATTTTTCTTAAATTCGGGATTGGCGTAAAAGGCTTCTGCTTCCCAAGGAACGGGCGCGAAAAAACTCATCGCAAGCCAATTGGAAAACTGCGGGTATTTACCGACGATATCAATCGTAAACGTTCTTTCATCGATTGCGCGTACGCCTTCAAGTTCCACATCTCGCAAATCAAGCCAAGAAGAAACGTTTCCTTGCGCTCGAACGGCCGCTTCTTTTTCTGAGAGCTCCTTAGCTAACTTCGTCAATCCTGGCATATGTTCGCCAAGAAGCTTTAACACCGGGCACACAATCCGAGGACTTGCCATACGTTTGATGCCGTAGACGAAATCCTCAGCGGTAAGCTCCCGACTTCCCTTTTCCTTGAGGTCAAGGGGACTTTTTAGTTTTCTAGCAGTCTCAGGATTGAGGTTGTGATAAAGGAAATTCCCCTTTTCGTCCTTGGCGAAAGCCGGATGTGGCGCAAAGCGAATCCCGTCTTTCACGCGAAGCGTGTAGCGACTCGTTGCAATTTTTTCTGGCGCAGCGTTATTAGGAAGCCTCTTTCCTTTCGCGTCAAAATACTCAGGAGTTGCAACCTCTTCTACGGCATTGGCAGTCAGTTCAAAGGGACGCTTTAAATAGTGATAGCTATACGGGGTTTCGTAGGTAAGATAGACGAAAACGCTTTCTCCCTGAGAGTAAGAAACTTGGGGATCAAGCGTCTTTGGGCTTAACGAAAATGTTGAGAAGATGGTATTGGTCGCGTACTCGGAAACGGGTCGCGGCGCATTCCAAATCTCTTTGCAGCCCGAAAGTGTGGCAAGAGCCAAACCGAGCACCAAAGTAATCTTGGCTGTACGGGAAAGAGAAAATCGTTTCAAAATATTTGGCTCATTTATCTATCTGGGGAAAAATTTCCTTCAAAGTCTACGTCCCGCACCGCTATTTGTGAAGGGCAATTTTCACTCTTCAGTAACGAAATTTGACTTACACGTCTTGTGACAAATCCCTTGGCGCGAATTGACAAAATCACCCATTCAAACCCTCATTCCAATATACTTTCACCTTTCTGCTTGGCGCGCTGCAAAAGAGTCTTCGCGCGCACTAAAAACTTTCGTTTTTACAAAGTTTTTCATCAGCAGAATTCGATGATTTAAGAACACTATGGCTCAAACAATTACTCCATATTGCACAACTATTTATTGGGAAGATACCGATGCAAGCGGCATCGTCTATCACGCCAATTACGTGAGATTTCTTGAAAGGGCACGCTCGGAGTGGGCCCGAGAGATGGGAATTAATCAAGAGACGCTACGCGTCAAAGAACATCGCGCTCTCGTGGTTGCCAACCTCACGATTGACTTTAAGCGCCCAGCAAAACTTGATGACTCCATTTGCGTCAAGTCCACATTGATTGGTCTTAAAGCGGCCTCCCTTGTTTTAGTGCAAGAAATTTTTCGTGGAACAGAACTTTTAATTCATGCACAGGTTCGCCTCGGATTCGTGAGTACCGAAACAGGTCACCCCGTGCCATTTGGTAAAGACTTTATGACGCTCTTTACCCCTTACCTCAATAAAGAGGAGCCAAACTAAATGAATGCTTCTGCTGATATGTCCATTGTCACCTTGGTGATGAATGCTTCGCCTGTCGTGAAATGCGTGCTCGCGATTCTAGTTCTCGCGAGCTTAGTGAGCTGGGCAACGATTTTCAGTAAGTGGTGCGTCCTCTCGCGCACCTTGCGTGAAACCGACGGCTTTGAACAGCGCTTTTGGTCTGGCGCGAATTTAACGAAGCTCTTAGAAACCGCAAGCGCTCACGCCAAAAAAACGAGCGCTGAAGAACGGATCTTTGCCGCTGGCATGACTGAGTTCCTGAAACTTTCTGAAAAGCCAGAATCTGAGATGCTCTCAGGCGTACGGCGCAGTATGAGTGCGGCGTTTCAGCGTGAGATCGATGACTTAGAGCGTGGTCTCCCCCTCTTAGCTTCGATTGGTTCGGTTTCTCCTTACATCGGTCTATTTGGCACTGTCTGGGGCATCATGAATGCCTTCACCGGTCTTTCGACATTAGAAAACGTTTCTCTTGCCGTCGTTGCCCCTGGTATTGCTGAAGCCCTCGTTGCAACCGCCATTGGCCTTTTTGCTGCGATTCCTGCAACCGTGGCCTATAACTCCTTTGCCACCAAGCTCGATCGCATCACCAATCGCTTTGATAGTTTCTCCGAAGAGTTCATGAACATCTTGGCGCGTCAACGCTAAACGCTATGGAGATCTAACGCTATGGCATTAAGAAATCTCGGTAAAGCTAGAAGACGGCGCATGATGAGCGACATTAACGTCGTCCCGTATATCGACGTAATGCTCGTGCTTGTCGTGATTTTGATGGTGGCAGCTCCCTTTGTGAACCCGTCGGTGGTGAACCTTCCGAGCGTACAAAAAGCCTCGAAAGCTCCCGATAAGGCCGTTGAGGTCGTCGTGCACGCCGATGGAAAGATTTCTGTGAAAGCGGGTAAGAGCTTAGTGCCTGTGACAATTGGCACGCTTTTAGATCGCGTTCAGGCTTTGGGTTCTTTGGATTCGACACCCGTTGTGATTTCCGCAGATAAAGACGTCAATTACGGGAAAGTCATCGATGTAATGAAGCTCCTACAAAAAGCCAATGTTGCTCGTGTGGGTCTTGCGATGGAAATCGAGAAGACTCGACGCTAAAAGGAAAGAAGTCCTGTGACAGAAGCCAAGTCCACAACACCGCACTTTGTCGTTCGCAATGAACGATTCTTCGATAAACCCTTAGGGTTTGTCGCGGCACTTCTTGCCCATGCGGTTTTGATTTTTGGCCTTGTGACTGTCTTTCAATGGAATACATCTTCAGAAATTGTTTACGCTGAACTCTGGGCGCCAGAGGATGCAAGCGGCAAGGTCGCAAGCCCTGTGACTGAAGTTACCCCGCAAACCGAACCCGAAACCGTAAAACCAACACAAGCCGATATTGAAGAGCGCGTCGCACGCGAAGCGCAGATTCGGATTGAAGAAGAAAAGAAAGCCAAAGAGCGGGAAAAAGCCGCTGAAGAAAAATTAAAGGCTGAACAAGCTGCAGCTGAGGCTCGCCGCATCGAAGAAGAAAAACAAAAGCGTATTGCCGAGGAAAAACGTCGCCAAGAAGAATTGCGCAAAGCAGAACTTGCTCGCATCTTAGGCGCGGCAACAACGGATAAAGCCACAAATCGTGTGGGCCATACAACAGGCGACATGCGAGTAAAGACTCCGAATGCCTCGGGAGCGAAACAAGCCCGTTACATAGCTCGCGTCATTTCTTTACTTCGCTCTCAGATTATTTATCAGGTCCCCTCTGGCCTTAAAAGCGGCGAACACCTCGCGATTTACACCGTGTTCCTTTTACCCGATGGCTCGCAGCTAAAGCCTCCGAAACTTGAACAAAGCTCTGGGCTTCCTGCCTTTGATGCGGCGGTGGAAAGTGCGATTCGTCGCGTTAACCCATTTCCAGCAGCTGACCCCGGTCAGACGCTTCCGAAGACCATTCGTATTACTTTCGATCCCGTCGAGAGCTCTCAGTAGTACGTTCTTGGGTACGCCAAGGAATCCACAACGTCAAGCCAAGCAGCGAGTGCCCGATTTTCTTTTGCGTACGGCCGAAGTTCATCGAGTTTAACAAAGGCTTCATTCCCTCCACTTAGCGTGACGGGATTTAAGCGCCCCTGAATCGAAAACTCTTCTCGTACTTGGTCGATTTCTGCGTAACGGACGCCACCCTTTTGCACAAGTCGGCATTTCACTTCGCCAGCAGCAATATCGTCATCGATTTCAACGGAGGCTTCATCGCGACGACTCTTTAACCAAAGCCACAAAAAGGGCCAAAGAGCGAACGCTATCCAAAAGGGAGCCGTCATCGTCCACGTGAGCCACCCCGTTCCCCCTTGGGTGTCTTCAAAAACAAAGATCGATCCCATCACGGCCCAAGCGCACCAGGCTAGCCACATCGTGCGCGATTTCTCGCGATTAAATTTTTGTTTGCGTCGCCTCATTCCGAGCTCTCCTTACCTAAAACGCGTGCTCGCAGTTGCCCGCATCCGCCTTCAACGTCTTGCGCGGCACTCTCTCTTACAGTCGCAACAAACCCACGGCTTCTTAATATCGTGATGAGGTCTTGCATGTGCTCTTCTGTGGGTCGCGTAAAACCTGTGCCTTCTACGGGATTGACGGCAATGAAGTTGACCATCGCAGCGTGGGGATCTAACAACTCGGCAAGACGCTCAACCTCTTTCGCACTGTCGTTAACACCAGCAATTAAGGTCCATTCAATCTGCGCAGGATACTTTGTCGCTTTCGCGTAAGTAACTGTTTTCTCAATCAATTCCTCAACAGGGATGCGAGGCGCTTTGGTTAAAAGCTTTTCTCGCAAAGCGTTATCTGTTGTGTGTAGGCTTAGTGCAAAAGCCGGTTTCACAGACCACGTTGGCATTGCATCAAATAGACGCCTGTCCCCAACGCTTGAAACAACAATTTCTTTGTGCGCAAGCCCGGCGACATCGCCTAAAAATTCCACCGCTTCTTTTACGGCTTGCAGATTGTGCGAGGGCTCTCCCATTCCCATTAATACGACTTTCTTTAATTGGGGATTAAGTTTCAGAGCCGCTACGTATTGAGCCACGATTTCGGCACTTGTGAGTTGCCGAACAAGGCCCCCTTTCCCTGTCATACAAAACTTACAGCCCACAGCGCACCCGACTTGTGTCGAGACACAAACGGCATCGCGCGGCAAAAGAACGGACTCAACGCACTGGCCATCGGTAAGAGCGACAAGAAGCTTCGTGCTCGAATTCACTTTACTCGGGAAAGCCGTGACCTTCGTAAGACTTTCGAGTTCGCCACGTAAACGGACAAGTTTTTCTTCGAGCGCTTTGGGGTAAGCGGCGTGTTTAGGCGCCTCCCAAGAGGCTTTCCCTAACCACGCACGAAATAGGCGTCTTACGTGCGTGGGTTTTCCGCCAAGAGAAATCACGACACTAGCAAAAGACGCGAGGCTTGGAAGATTACGAACTGGCATCATCGATTCCAAGTTCTTTTAACTTACGGGTTAATGTGTTTCTTCCAACGCCTAATGATTTAGCTGCTAAAAGGCGCTTACCGTTTGTCGCTTTAAGCGCTTCTTCATAAAGAACCCGCTCAAAATCTTTTGTAAAGACTGTCATCACGTCAGGCGTATTTTCCGTAAGTGCTTTTTGCGCAGCGTTGCGTAAAAGTTCTTCCCAGTTTTGAGTGGGAGCCTTTGCCTCAGTCGGCGCTTTTACCCCGCGAACTTCTTCCGGAAGGTCTTCTGCGCGGATTAGCTGCGAAGGAGCCATCACAGTCAAATAATTGCAGAGGTTCTCGAGTTGCCGGACATTGCCTGGGAAAGGGAACTTCTCTAAAACGGAAAGTGCCTCTTCGGATAGGCGCTTTTTCTCTGTTTTTAGGCTCTCAGAAGCACGGCTTAAAAAGTGCTGCGTTAATGCGGCAATGTCGTCAGCGCGGTCTCTTAGTGGCGGGAGCCTTAAACGAATCACGTTTAGACGGTGATAGAGGTCTTCACGAAAGAGTCCTTCTGCGACTCGCGCCTCAAGGTTTTGATTGGTTGCAGCAATCACGCGCACATCGGCGTGAACAAGAGTCCGGCCTCCCACGCGATAAAAACTTGCGTCTGATAAAACTCGCAAAAGTTTCGTTTGCATCGGCATTGGCATATCGCCAATTTCATCTAAGAAAAGCGTTCCGCCGCTCGCTTGTTCAAAGCGCCCGAGGCGCTGCTCGTTGGCTCCCGTAAAGGCACCTTTTTCGTGACCAAAGAGTTCACTTTCTAAGAGTTCTCCTGGAATTGCTGCCGTATTAATGGCGATAAAGGGAGCGTTTTTTCTTGGGCTATGGCGGTGTAAGGCACGTGCGACCAATTCTTTACCTGTACCGCTTTCTCCGGTAATAAGAACTGTTGTGTGACTGTGAGACAAACGGCCAATGGCACGAAAAAGCTCTTGCATCGCAGGAGACTGCCCGACGATTTCGCTTGCGATCTCAGGAGCAGCTGGAGCAACTTCTTTTGTTTCGTTTTCTTCACACGCTCTTTTTAAGAGACTAACGGCGGCCGTGACATCAAAGGGCTTGGCTAAATACTCGTAAGCCCCACTTTCAAACGAGGAGACGGCGCTTTCTAAGTCACCGAACGCGGTCATGATGATGACAGGGAGTTCTGGCGCAATTCTCTTAATTTCTTTTAAGAGCTCTGTGCCACTCATCTCTGGCATGCGAATGTCTGTGAGAAGCACCGAGGGCTTTTCTTTTTCTAGCGCAGTTAGGACTGCCTTGGCATCTTCAAAAAGCCGATAATCCATCCCTTCGCGCTCAAGAGCTTTTCCTAAGACCCAGCGAATTGATCGATCATCGTCTGCAATCCAAATCGAGGTCATGATTTCGCTCCCTTCCCTCTAGCGCTTTGTAGCGGCAACAAAATTCGAAACGCTGTGCGTCCTGGTTCACTTTCGAGTTCCACTTCGCCGCCGTTACGTTCCACATAGGTCTGCACAATCGATAGTCCCAACCCCGTGCCATGCGCACGCGTGGTCACCAATGGGTAGAAAATCTTTTCTCGAATCTTTGGGTCAATGCCAGGACCATTGTCAATGATGTCTACGGCAAGCGCCAAGCGACAGACTTTGCGGTGAATTGTCACACTGCGACTTACGCGCGTCTTCACTGTCACAAGAGCGGTGTTTTCTTTAATTCGTTCACTTAAGGCTTGAGCCGCATTACGCAAAAGATTTAAGAAAACCTGCGTTAGTTGCTCGCGATCTGCAGGAAAATCAGGAACAGAAACGTCGTAGTCGCGCGCAATCTTTAATCCTGTTGGGAATTCCGCGAGGATGAGATTTCGAACTCCCTCGAGAATCTCATGCAAATTCACCGTTGTCACGTGCCGCTCTTCGCGGTACGGCGTTAAAAGGCGGTCGACCAAGTTACGAAGGCGATCGGCTTCACTGATAATCACTGTTGTGAATTCTCGCTGAGAAGCGTCTCTTAGTTCACTTTCCAAAAGTTGCGCCGCTCCCCGAATACCACCCAAGGGGTTCTTAATTTCGTGAGCAAGGTTTCGTAAAAGAACGCGGCTTGCGTCACTTAGTCCCTCTTTTTGCTCTTGTCTATCTAAGGTAAACGCTTGTTCAGCCTCAGTCATCTCAAGAAGTAGGTAACCTGCTCCAGGATTTGAAAGCACAGCTAAAACGGCCTTTCTCGGAGTTCCAGCAAGGGGCGTCAAACGCACAAGAGCACTACAGCTCTCTCCTTTATCCGATTCTCCATGTAGATGCGCAATCCACGTCTTTAGCGGAGGAAAAAACTGCGAAGCATCTAAATTTAGAAGACTTTTTTCTGAGGCACCAAATAGACTTGCCGCCGCTTCGTTACACCACAAAATGAGGCCTGCGTCGCTTAAAAAAGCGACGCCAATTGTCATCGTCTTGGTGACAAATTTCTGAAAATCCACAGCAGGCTTCATCTTCGATGCCTTTAAAGGAAGAACTTTGCCTTAAAAGCAGTAATTGCTTCTAAGGCACTTTTTCTTAAAGCGAGAAGTACATCGCGTATTCGCAGGGCTGTACCGTTAAGCGATACTGCTCGATTTCTGCGCGTTTAATCGCAAGGTACGCATCGAGAAAGTCGTCTGTGAAGACGCCGCCACGCGTTAAGAATTCACGGTCAGCATCCAAAGCGTTCACAGCTTCGACGAGATCGGCGCAAACAACGGGAATCTTCGCGTTTTCTTCTGGCGGCAAATCGTATAGGTTCTTTGTAGCGGGTTCACCTGGGTCAATGCGATTTTGAATGCCGTCTAATCCTGCCATCAACATCGCCGCGAAGGCCAAATAGGGATTGGCTTGTGGATCGGGGAATCGCACTTCAACGCGACGAGCCTTTTCGCTTGCGACATGCGGAATACGAATTGAGGCAGAGCGATTGCGTGCTGAGTACGCGAGTTTTACAGGAGCTTCATAGCCCGGAACCAAACGCTTATAAGAATTCGTTGTTGGGTTTGTAATCGCATTTAAGGCTCTTGCGTGGCGAATGATGCCGCCAATGTAGTAAAGCGCTGTTTGCGAGAGTCCCGCATAGCCGTTACCCGCAAATAGGTTCTTGTCGCCCTTCCAAACCGATTGGTTAATGTGCATACCAGAACCCGCGTCGCCCGTAATGGGTTTGGCCATAAAGGTTGCGGTCTTACCGTAAGCAGCGGCAACGTTCCAAACGGTGTACTTCAAAATCTGGTTCCAGTCGGCGCGCTCGACTAATGTCGAGAACTTGGTGCCGATTTCACATTGTCCGGGACCACCGTTTTCGTGGTGGTGGATTTCGCAAGGAACACCTTGTTGCTCAAGAAGCGTAACTGCTTCCGAGCGAATATCTGTGAGGCTTTCAACAGGAGACAGAGCTAAATAGCCATGCTTTGGATTCGGACGATGTCCGATGTTTCCTGCTTCGTAATCAATTTTGCTTGACCAAGCACCTTCGGCACTGCGGATTTTGAAGAAGGTGTCCTCTGGATCTGTGCTCCAAGTGACGCCATCGATAAT
>CAVEMY010000050.1:0-3545 GCA_963617005.1 Parabacteroides distasonis
GAAAGGAAATGGCAAAAAAAAGACCGAACCTCGCGAGGAAGTTCGGTCCCAAAAGCGGTCAAAAGGGGGAACTCTGATCGCTTTTAGAGGGGTTATGTTTAGTCTTCTGTTGGGTTCACTTTCCCGACAAAAGGATATGGGCCGTCGAATTTTGCTTCTGAGTAAATCTGGCAAACGTGCGTATTCCAGACGCCCTCTTCGAAGTCGTGCAGCAGATAGCCTGGCGTTTCCATGCGGAATGTGTCGCCACCTTCGGCGGAAAAGTCAAGCTCAATTTGCATGGAGGCCGCAGGCGCCGTAACGCAAGGAACTCCTGCCCAGAGCGTAAAGATTGGGCGATGCATGTGGCCGCAGCAGAGCTTAGCCCACGGGGCCTTTTGAAGGATGCCACGCAAAACTTCACGATTCTCAAACGGTTCATCCATCGCGCCCATCCCCGTCGTAAAGGGCGGGTGATGCATGAAAATAAGCGTTGGAACTTGTGGGTGACTCTGAAGCTCCTTATTTAACCACACAGTCTCGGCTTCTCTCATGTGTCCTGAGTGAGATCCTGGCTCCATCGTGTCGAGAAAAAGTAAGCGTGTGCCCTCTTTCTCGACGGCGTAGCATAGATAAGGCGCCGTCTCTGGGTTGTCGAGCGTCCAGCCTTTTAAGATACTCTTTATGCGATCACGGCGATCGTGATTGCCTGGAACCGCGTAAACGGGTACCCCAAAGTCCTTTAACGCCTCGTAGACCATGTGATAGGCATGTTCGTCGCCTGAGTCGGCTAAGTCGCCAGTGACAACAATCATGTCAGGCGCCTGATTTTTCAGACTAAACACATGTTTTAAGTGTTTGACGGTCTTTTCCAAGTAGGCAGCTGTATCCACAACCTGAAAGGAAAGTGCTCCATCGCCTCTTAAGTGAAAATCTGAAATTTGCAAGATTCTCATAAAACTGAATTCCAATCCTTAGGGGAAGAGCTAATCCCCTTCCCCAGTAAAGCTCTTAGATATGTTCGACGTCTTCGCCGTATTTGGCAACCGCAGCGTTATGACGCTTTTGGATGACAAAGCCAGCTAAAGCACTCGTAAAGCAAGCGACCATCGTATATAAGCACACGTAGATCGGATCGCCTCCTGTGATACCCATAAAGTAGGTGCAAAGACCCGGGACGATACCCGCGACCAAGAACCCAGGGAACTGGTAGCAGATCGACACTCCCGTGTAGCGCACATCAGCCGGGAAGAGGTCCGCGAACACCGCCGCTTCCGGTCCGAAAATGCCCGCGTAGAAAATCGAGAGCGGGATGATAATCGCAATCGCAATCAAGAAGAGATTGCCGCCCGAATTCTGCATAATCCAGAAAGACGGGAAAATCGAGATGCCGCAAAGAACCGCATTGATGCCGTAAATCTTGCCGCGACCGTACTTATCGGCCAAATGACCAAAGAGCGCGATAAAGGGGCACATAATTAAGGCGGCAATCATCACAACCACAAGGGCGGACGTGCGATCGACGTGAATGTATTGCACCAAGTAGGTAATGACGAAAACGGCTAAGACGTTAAAGAACACACCGTCAACCCAGCGCGCACCCACACCCAAGAGAATATTGAAGGGGTGGTTCTTGCAAACGCGAACGATGGGCATGGATTTCTTGGCCTTTTCCTTGGCGGCCTTGTCTTGCACCTTACGGAAGTCAGGTGTTTCAAGAATGGAAAGGCGAACCCAAAGCGCAACACCAACCAAGAACACGCTCATTAAGAACGCAATACGCCAGCCCCATTCGAGGAACTGTTCATCGGTAAGCGACATGGAAAGCAAAGCAACAACGCCAGAAGAAAGGCATAGGCCCGTAGCCAAGCCCATCTGCGGGATCGAGGCGTAGAAAGCGCGTTCCTTCTTGGAAGCATATTCATAGGTCATTAAGACGGCGCCACCCCACTCGCCACCGAGCCCCAAGCCTTGGAGCAAACGGAATGTCTGTAAAAGAATCGGAGCGGCTAGACCGATCGAGGCATAGGTTGGCACCAAGCCAATGCCGATTGTCGCGAAACCCATGATGAGCATCGTGAGAATGAGCATACTCTTGCGGCCAAGTTTGTCGCCAAAGTGACCAAAGATAAAGCCACCGAAGGGACGGGCTAAATAGCCGATAGCAAATGTTGTGTAAGCCAACAGCGTTCCGATATACGGGTCGCTTGTTGGGAAGAAGAGTTTATTGAAAACGATGCCAGCAACGACACCATACAAAAAGAAGTCGTACCACTCAATTGTGGCGCCCAATAATGAGGCCCAGACAACCTTTCGAATTTCCTTTTTCGACGGTTGATTCATTGAATTTCTCCGGTTATGTTATTAAATATTTATCCTTCTGAGACTGAAATTTTCAGCCGAAAAGCATTTTATTCCTGTATTTATGCGGCTAGAATACGGACATACGGAAGTAAAATTTTAGTAACTTCAAGAAAATCACAGTAAACTAAATCAAAAATTTTATTAAAGATTTAATCACAAATTAAACTTTTAAGGGTTATCACGATGGGATACAAAAAAGTGACCTTGTCTGAGATTGCCAAGGCAGCAAATGTCTCCAAGACAACAGCCTCGATGATCTTAAGTCAAAGAGAAGGCGTGCATTTTTCGCAAGAAACCATCGACCGCGTCATGAACCTTGCCCAAGAACGCGGCTATCAACCGAGTAAACGCCATCAGGTGAAAACCACGGGCTCCAAAGTTGTGTTAATTGCCTGTCCGAATATTTCCAATCACTATTACTCGCGCATTGTGCAGGCCATTCAACAGGAAGCTGACGCTAATGGCTACTCTACCCTCGTTTACACACATTACCGCGATTTCGTCAGGGAAGCCGAATGCATTCAGATGGCTTTGGATTTCTCGATTAAGGGCGTGATTTTTGCGACGATGCCCAATAATGTGAAACTACTTGAAGAAGTGAGCTCTCGTATTCCCGTGGTGGTCATTGGCGATAGAGATAGTCACGTCGCGTTAGATACCGTTGAGTTAAATGACTATGGTGCAGGACAGATGCTCGCGCAACACCTCTTTAGCCTTGGCCACCGGCACATCGCGTTTATCTCCACTTCATTAGGTGAACAATTTGCGATGCGCCAGAGGCGCCTACAGGGCTTAAAAGAAACGTTTTCACGAAAAGACGCCAATGCCACAGTGGATGTGTATGCGCACGCTGTGACACCGAAAGAAGAGCTTGGCGACATTGATATCGAATACAACACGGGGTACCGGTTAACTACAAGTTGCTTAGAAGAAAAACCCGCCGTCACGGCCTTTGTGGCGGTTAACGATTCGGTCGCTGCTGGCGTGATGGACGCGATTATCAGTCGCGGCTTTAAGATTCCTGATGATTACTCGGTTTGTGGGTGCGATAACATCAGCACAAGCCGCTATAAGTTTGCGAGCATCACAACGGTCGAACATCAATTGGAAGAGAAAGGGCGCTACGCCTTTCACATCTTGCAAAAGCGAATGGATGGAGCTCCTGCAGAACGCATTACGCACGTCGAGTACCCGAATCGCTT
>CAVEMY010000050.1:3720-11254 GCA_963617005.1 Parabacteroides distasonis
ACTTTGGCGCTAAACCAAATGTCTTGCACAATCCCTGGCGTCCCGTCCTTTAAGACAGAAGCCTTATCAAAGGTAAAGATTGCGTCCTTCACACCGTCGCCATTGACGTCCTTCACGCTCATCGTAAGAGCCTTTGTGGGAGCGATGGCATCTACGTCGCCATTGGGATAAGCTAAGCCAAAGGTAGCCGACTTCTTAGCGATCTTGGAAGCATCAAGGTGCTTCGTACCCAAGACGGTCACGGTAATCTTGCCGGCACCCGTCATTGAAAGTTCGGCTTCGTTAATCTTCACATCAACTTTGGGGAGCCCTGCGATATAGCGACGCATGGCGGCGGTTGCCACCTCATAGGCGCGCACGTTATAGGTGTGTAAATAGCTCTCAGCCTTCTCACGCGTAAAGTTCGCGAGGAGGTATTTCGCTTCATTGTGAACGTGGCGCGCGTATTTGTTCCAGTGTTGATCGAGTTTCGCTTTCACATCCCGTACTTTCTTTTGTGTCCCTAAAAGTTCGGTGTAGTTTTGTGCATCTAAGAACGTGTACATCGCAAAGTCAGGCTTGTAATCGAAACTTTCGGGTTTGCCGTTAAATTGCTGGGCGGTTGCTTCCGCAGGATCCATAAAGGCTTGAGCTGCCGCAGGTTTCGCTAACGGATAAAACGGCACATAGGGCGACTCCGATGGACGCCCTGATGTGCGCCAGCCTTTGATTAAAAGCGGGTCGTCGGCCAAAACGTAGACAGAAGACTCAAAGGTCCCAGGATTACAAATATCGTTCATCCCCTGGTGGAAGGCACCCTTGCGGGTCTCGTGGCGCGAGTGAGAACTCAAGACTTTCTTTACGTCAGCTACGCCCAACTTTTCTTTCGGAACAATCGAATACGGGAAATCGTTTTCATTGGCAATTTCTTTACCTGTGATGATTTCCCAACCACGCTGCGAGCGGTCTTTGACCCAGCTTGTGGAGCGCCGTTCGGGCTTTTGATAGGCAACGCGGAAGTTAAAGTCGGAGTAGTCCCCTGCTTTTGCGGGCTTGTAGTGGCCAGTAGCGATGGCGTGTTCAATGAGATCAGGCGAGGCAATCACATCTGGGCTCTTTAAGTCCACGTCCATCAGGGTGTAGGCATTTGAAACGTATGTGACTTCGTTATCTTTAAGTTTCTTTGCCACATAGCGACCACCGTGCAAAAGGTTGATCTGCCAGGCTTCATCCTTATCAACCACTGTGTAAATACGCCCTGAGGCGCGATACCCGTAACGGGTAACAAGGTCAACTGCGATACGAACGGCGTCCCTCGCACTCACAGCTCGCTCAGCGATTAAGCGACGAATGCCGTAACCTACGCCACCTTCCTTTAACGCTTCACCATCTTCGTAGGTTTGATAGCTTTGGTTCGAGGCAACAACGACGCCCTTTTCATTCACGAAGCCGTCAGAGTACGAGTAGCCAGCCGGATGCAATGTCTGGGACCAGTAAAAACCCAATGTGTGAGCGACCTGCGGAATCTTCGCAGAACCCGGTTCATAGGTCACCGTTTCACCAGCAGCGTGGTCAGCGGCGGGAACCCAGTATTGGGATGTAACGATACGCATATCGTTATCTTCGTTGTGACCAACGATAATTGATCCCGTTTTAGAAACCGCTTTCCCTACGACCATCGTCGAGCACGAGAAAGCGGGGCTTGATGCAACAAAGGCGGCAGCAGCCAAAGTAATCGCTGAGAACGCAAAAAGTTTTCTCATAAATATCCTCCATTTTGAAAGCCTGAAATAGACTATCCTTCAAAATCCCCCTTCAAGAGCCTAGTTTAGGAGTTTTTTTGCATCGAAAAAATAGGACGAAATAATTAGAAGACTCTATAATTTTGCGTTTTTGTAGAGAAAACCTCTAAAGCCTTCATTTCAAGGATAAAAGAATCGTTTTTTCGTTTGTTTGAACTCTCATGTGAATACGGGCGCCAAGGCCTCGTATTCAGTGGTCTATTGACCACATTAAGGGGAATATTTTGAACTCCATTAATTTAGACCTTCGGCCAGAAGCAGCTTTGGCGCTTGCCGACGGAACCATTTATCGTGGTCGCTCTTTGGGTGTAGCTGGAAGCATCACCGCTGAAGTTGTTTTCAACACTGCGATGACCGGATACCAAGAAATTTTGACCGACCCAAGCTACACAGGGCAAATCGTTACCCTCACCTACCCGCATATTGGTAATGTGGGCGTAAATCTTGAGGATGAAGAAAGCGCAAAGATCGCTGCTGCTGGATTAATTGTCCGCGCTCCAAGCCCTGTAGTGAGTAACTTTCGCGCCACCGATACGCTTGAAAATTATTTAAAGAAGGCAGGGATCGTTTCGCTTTACGACATTGATACCCGTGCCCTTGTGCGTCACCTGCGTGAAAAAGGCGCTCAGGCAGGAACGATCGTTGCTGCCCAAAGCGGAAAACTTACAGAGGCAGAAATTTCTGAGGCGCTAAAGAAAGCCCAATCTTGGGGTTCGATGCAAGGCAAAGACCTCGCAAGCGTCGTTTCCACTGATAAGCCCTACGATTGGACTGAAGGCACATGGAAACTCGCGAAAGACGATGGTGAACCAGGATTTACAAAACTCACAAATCCTCGCTTTAAGGTTATCGCTTACGACTTCGGTATCAAGAGAAATATTCTTCGCATGATGGCCGAGCGCGGTATGGCAGTCACTGTCGTGCCAGCCAAGACGAGCCCCGAGGAAGTTCTCGCGATGAATCCCGATGGTGTGTTTCTTTCCAATGGCCCAGGGGACCCTGAGCCCTGCGATTACGCGATTGCCGCAGCCAAGGTTTTCTTAGAGAAAAAGATTCCCCTCTTTGGTATCTGCTTAGGTCACCAAATTATGGCCTTAGCCGCAGGCGCCCAAACCGTGAAGATGAAGTTTGGTCACCATGGTGCGAATCACCCTGTGTGCGATTTAGAAACGGGGAGAGTCAGCATCACAAGCCAGAACCACGGCTTTGCAGTCGATGCCAATACATTGCCTAAGAATGTTTCAGCACGCTATGCAAGTCTTTTTGATGGGTCATTGCAAGGTCTTGTTTACTTAGAGAGCCCGGCGATCAGTTTCCAAGGACACCCTGAAGCAAGCCCAGGCCCACACGACATCGAGACACTTTTCGATCGCTTTGCCGAACTCATGGAGAAGAATCGACGATAAGAAAACGGACAAGCCCCTTTCGGGCTTAACTCAAAAAAAAGTTTTTTTCGATTCTTATCCTTATTTACGGTAAATACGCTATGCCAAAACGTAACGACATAAAATCGGTTTTAATCATTGGAGCGGGTCCCATTATCATCGGACAAGCCTGCGAGTTTGACTACTCGGGTGCCCAAGCCTGTAAGGCGTTGAAAGAAGAAGGGTATCGCGTCATTCTCGTCAACTCCAACCCAGCGACAATTATGACCGACCCCGACATGGCCGATGCGACCTATGTCGAACCCTTGGATGCACGTGTCTTAGAGCGCATCATTGCGCGCGAGAAACCTGATGCCATTCTTCCCACGATGGGCGGTCAGACGGCTCTTAACCTTGCGATGGAATTAAATCGCAAGGGCGTCTTAGAGAAATTCGGTGTTGAATTAATCGGTGCTTCGCCCGATGCAATCGATAAGGCTGAAGACCGTCAACGCTTTAAAGAAGCGATGAGCCACATAGGTCTTGAATCAGCGCGTTCAGCGATTGCCTACTCGATGGAAGAAGCGCTCAAAGTTCAAGCGTCAATTGGCTTTCCCGCTGTGATTCGTCCCTCCTTTACCTTAGGGGGCACGGGTGGCGGCATCGCCTACAACATGCCCGAATTTGTCGAGATCTGCCAGAAAGGTCTTGAACTTTCACCAACACACGAACTTCTAATCGAAGAGTCGCTACTGGGTTGGAAAGAGTTTGAGATGGAAGTCGTGCGCGATAAGAAAGATAACTGCATTATCGTTTGCTCGATTGAAAACTTAGACCCGATGGGCATTCACACGGGCGACTCGATTACTGTGGCTCCGGCTCAGACGCTCACTGACCGCGAATACCAAATCATGCGTGATGCCTCAATTGCCGTCTTGCGTGAGATTGGTGTCGATACGGGAGGATCGAACGTTCAGTTTGCCGTGAACCCCAAAAACGGGCGCTTAATTATTATCGAGATGAATCCGCGTGTCTCGCGCTCTTCAGCTCTTGCCTCGAAAGCCACAGGCTTCCCGATCGCGAAGGTCGCTGCAAAACTCGCTGTCGGTTACACCTTAGATGAACTGAAAAACGACATCACTGATGGCAAAACGCCCGCCTCCTTTGAGCCGACAATTGACTACGTTGTCACAAAGGTTCCTCGCTTTGCTTTCGAGAAGTTCCCGCACGCCAACGACCGCTTAACCACACAGATGAAAAGCGTGGGCGAAGTGATGGCTATCGGAAGCACATTCCAAGAATCGTTGCAGAAAGCTCTAAGAGGCCTTGAGACTGGTCGCGATGGTTTGACACCGATTAGCAGCGATAAGAGTGAAATCGTTCACGAGTTAAGCGAAGCGGGTCCTAACCGAATCTTTTATGTCGCTGATGCTATGCGTATCGGGATGACACTTGAAGAGATTCACGACTTAACCGATATCGATCCGTGGTTCTTAACGCAAATTGCTGAGCTCATTGAAATCGAGTCTCGCGTTGCGAAAGCCAAGTTATCCGACATTGATAAAGAAACGCTCTTTTATCTTAAGAAAAAGGGATTCTCTGATAAGTGCTTGGCGCGCTTAACGAAGACGACAGAAAAAGACGTGAGAGACTTGCGTCACGCTTTGGGACTACACCCCGTTTATAAGCGCGTTGATACGTGTGCGGCTGAATTTGAAACAAAGACAGCGTACCTTTATTCAACATACGCTGCTGAGGACGAAGCTAACCCCACAGATCGCAAGAAGATTGTTGTTTTAGGTGGTGGCCCCAATCGTATTGGTCAGGGTATCGAGTTTGACTACTGCTGCGTGCATGCGGCGATGGCTTTGCACGAAGATGGTTACGAAACAATCATGGTTAACTGTAACCCTGAGACTGTTTCGACGGACTACGATACATCGGACCGTTTGTACTTTGAACCGGTGACACTTGAAGATGTCTTAGAAATCTGCCGCGTTGAAAAGCCCGTGGGCGTTATTGTTCAATACGGTGGACAGACACCATTAAAGATTTGTCGCGCTCTAGAAAAAGAAGGCGTTCCTATCATTGGAACAACAACGGATGCGATTGACTGCGCCGAAGACCGTGAGCGTTTTAAGGCGTTGATTACAAAGCTTGAACTCTTACAGCCCGAAAACCGTACTGCGCACACAGAAGAAGTGGCTCTTCAATGCGCCCACGAAATCGGTTACCCGATTGTCGTGAGACCGAGCTACGTCTTAGGTGGTCGCGCAATGGATATCGTTCACGATGACAATGAATTAATGCGCTACATGCATGAAGCGATTGTCGTCAGTGAAGAAAGCCCCGTCTTGCTCGATCGCTTCTTGGATGACGCAGTCGAAATGGACGTGGATGCTGTAAGCGATGGGGAGGTTGTTGAGATTGCTGGCCTTATGCAGCACGTCGAAGCCGCTGGTGTTCACTCGGGCGACTCAGCCTGCTCATTGCCGCCTTATAGCCTACGAGAAGACATCTTAAAAGAGGTGCGTCGTCAAACCGTTTTGATGGCTAAGGCCTTGGGTGTTGTGGGACTGATGAATGTGCAGTTTGCGATTAAGAACGCTGTCACCGACCACGCTCAAGTTTACGTTTTGGAAGTGAATCCCAGAGCAAGCCGCACCGTCCCCTTTGTCTCTAAGGCAACAGGCGTTCAAGTGGCGAAGGTTGCTGCTCGCTGTATGGCTGGAGACTCGATTGCTAAGCAAGGCGTTCGCTTTGATCGGAAACCGACACACATCTGCGTAAAAGAAGCGGTGTTTCCCTTTACGAAGTTCCCAGGCGTTGATCCGGTGTTAGGACCGGAAATGCGTTCAACGGGCGAAGTGATGGGCGTGGGTCGCACATTTGGTGAAGCTTTATTTAAGAGCCAGATTGGCGCAGGCAATACGTTGCCTCCCGCAGGTTCCACTGTCTTTATTTCTGTTCGCGATGATGATAAGGCGCGTGCCATTGTCGTTGCCGCAGAACTTAGTGACGCAGGCTACAAGATCCTTGCTACAAAAGGAACAGCAGAGGCTCTTGCTCACGCTGGCATTGATTGCACCGTGATTAAGAACATTCGTGATGGAAGACCCAATATTTTGGATCGCATGAAAAATCACGAATTGCAATTGGTGATTATGACAAGCAATGAAACTAAGGATGAGATTGCGGATGCACGTGCGATTCGTATGACAGCACTCGCCAATTCCGTCACATACTTTACGACGATTGCCGGAGGCCGCGCAGCGGTTGAAGGGATTAAACATCTAAAGGACGGAGAGGTTTACTCGTTGCAAGAGATTCATCAGCACGAATGATGTGAAGCAATAAAAGAACGTCCCTCCCCTTTCCTAATAAAGAATCGGGAGGGATTTTTTTACTATCGACTCTCTAGAATCGCGTTTATGTTTTTAGAGTCTAAAGGTTGAGTTACACCATGCTTAATCACAACTACTACGGAAATCTTACGAAAGACGCCTTTGATAAGTTGCCCGAACTTTTGAAGCGTTTTCTCTCATACACCCAATACAACACAACATCTGACCCTGAGAGTGAAACGGCTCCGTCAACAGCAAGGCAACTTACGTTTGCAAAACTCATTGCTGCGGAATTTGAAAGCGTTGGCGTTAAGGACGTCCACGTCACAGATAAAGGAATCGTTTTAGCTACCTTGCCTGCCTCGGCTGGGTTTGAATCCGCTCCTGCAATGGGATTTATTGCACACATGGATACGTCTCCAGAAGCCTCAGGAGACCCTGCGAAATGGCAAGTCATTGACTATGAAGGTCGAGACATCGTTTTAAACCAAGAAAAAGATATTCGTTTAACTCTAGAACGCTTTCCTGAGGTTGCGAAATACGCAGGTCAACAGCTTATCGTCACAGATGGCACCACACTTTTAGGCGCAGACGACAAGGCAGGAATTGCCATTCTTCTTGAGGGAGCGCGCTACTTTGTTGAAAACCCTGAAGTCAATCACGCCAAGCTTTGTTTTGCGGTTACTCCTGACGAAGAAATTGGCCGAGGCACAGAAAATTTTGACATTAAAGAGTTCGGTGCTCAGTACGCCTACACGTTCGATGGCGATGAATTAGGTGGTTTTGAAACTGAGACTTTTAATGCCGCAGAAGCGAAGGTGCATTTCGAGGGCCTTAATGTGCATCCCGGGTCAGCCAAAGACAAAATGGTCAATGCAATTCGCATGGCTTTGGACTTTATGGAAAGGCTTCCTGCCGAATCGACTCCTGAGAAAACTGAAAGGTACGAAGGGTTCTTTCACCCCATCGACTTAACGGGATCAGTGGGTGCTGCCGATTTGAAACTTCTTATTCGAGACCACAGCAACACCCGCTTTGAAGACCG
>CAVEMY010000051.1:0-11234 GCA_963617005.1 Parabacteroides distasonis
TGTTAAAAACGCTCCGTAGCCAAAGACGGTGGCTCCCGCTTTGGTAAGTGCCTCGTAGGTTTCAGGGCCTGCGTAATCGACAGGGCGACGCAACACAATAAAAAGGTTGGTGAAGTCGGGCTTTCCAACAAGAAAGCCCACGAGCGGATTAATAATGTCTTTAACAAGGCTATTGACAATCGCTGAGAAGGCCGCGCCGATAATCACAGCGACGGCCAAGTCAAGGACGTTACCTCGGGAAATGAACGCCTGAAATTCTTGAATGAATTTTTTCATTTGTGTTCTCCCTACTTTCCTTTTTAGGCCTTTTTCTTACCCCAGCTATCGCGTAGACCCACAGCAAGATTAAGCACAGGGGCTTCGCTCTTATGGTCGATGCGGTCTGTCACAAAGTAGCCAGTACGCTCAAATTGGAAACGCGTATCAGGTTTGGCGCTCGCAACCGTCGGTTCGACGTAGCCCGCGAAGACCTTTTTGCTTTCCTTATTAATAAGCGTTCTGTAGTCCTCGGCAGAATCAGGGTTGGCTTCCGTAAAGAGTCTGTCGTAGAACTTTAATGTGGCAGGAACGGCAGTAGCTGCATCAAGCCAGTGAATGGCAGCCTTGGTTTTCACGGAATCGGCTCCCGCTGTTCCCGTTTTGGTTTCAGGTAGATAGTTCGCATGTACGCAGGTGACGCGCCCCTCGGCATCCTTTTCAAAGGATGTGGGAACAATCACATAGCCATAGCGAAGACGCACGGGCTTAGCAGGAGTCCCATCAGCGGGTACTGTTAAACGACGATAACCCTTAGGTGGTACCTCAGCAAAATCGTCTTCTTCAATCCAAAGTTCGCGACTCATTGTCATCTCACGGGTTCCCATTTCAGGAATCTGTGGGTGATTGGGAGCAACTAAGGTTTCGCTTGCGCCTTCTGGGTAGTTATCCAAAATAAGCTTTAATGGACGAACCACACCAAAGCGGCGTTCTGCTGTCTTTTCTAAATCCTCACGAAGGCTCTGTTCGAGAAGGCCATAGTCAATCCAACCGCCAGCAGCGCGCGAGACGCCACACTTTTCAACAAAGTTCTGAATCGACTGTGCGGTAAACCCACGACGACGTAAACCCACAAGCGTTGGCATACGGGGATCGTCCCAGCCATCAACGAGCTTTTCTGTGACAAGCTGAATGAGCTTACGTTTGCTTAAAACCACATAATTGAGATTTAAGCGATTGAATTCATACTGATGCGGCAGTAAGAAAAAGTTCTTTCTTACAACCGTAAGTGTTGCCTGCAAGAAAGGCGTAAAGCTCTCGGGGCTCTTTAAAAGAAGAGAGAAGAATTCTTTCGCTTTCTCGCTTGTTGCCTCTCCTGGGACTTCCCCGTTCCAAGACGCTAAAAGAGAAAGCATCGCAACTTCCGCTTCGCTCTTACCTAACTTCGCAGTCGCTGTGAGAGCCGCTTTCATAAAGTCAGTAGCACGGGGGTCTTTCCCTTCTGCCATTGCCTGAATAACTGTGACGGCCTCTTTAAATTGCGGCGTGCGAAGTACAGGAACGACTCGCTCAAGCGCCCAATCGTAGAAGTCGCGCTGATTATCAAATTCCAATGTGCAAATCGAATGCGTGATGTTTTCAACCGCGTCTTCCATCGGATGCGCAAAGGTGTACATCGGATAAATGCACCAGGCGTGACCTGTTGCTTGGTGCTCGGCAAAACGGATGCGGTAAATCGCAGGATCTCGCAAATTAATGTTGGGAGAGGCCATATCGATTTTGGCACGCAAAACCATTGAGCCTTCAGCGTGTTTGCCAGCACGCATCTCGCGGAAAATCCTCAAATTCTCTTCTGGGGTGCGGTTGCGAAATGGCGAATCTTTTCCGGGTTCCGTTAACGTTCCGCGGTTTTCACGCATCTCATCGGCACTTTGTTCATCGACGTAGGCGTAACCGGTCTTAATTAAGTGCTCGGCAAACGCATACATGTATTCAAAGTAGTTGGAGGCGTAATAAAGGTTGTCTTCTTTCTCGTCTTTCCAGTCAAAGCCTAACCAGCGAACGCTTTCCATAATGGTATCGACGTACTCTTGGTCTTCTTTCACGGGATTGGTGTCATCAAACCTCATGTGGCAACGGCCACCGTAGTCACGCGCTAAACCGAAATCCAAGCAAATCGCCTTGGCGTGCCCGATGTGTAAATAACCATTGGGCTCAGGCGGAAAACGCGTACGAATGCGTGCAGTGTCGGGTTGCCCCTTTTCTTCTTGCTCAGAATACGGAGCAGGATGCCCACACCAAAGACGCGGAAGGTTATTGCCTTCAGCAAGATCGGCTTCAATAATGTTGCGGATAAAGTTCACAGGCTTACCAACCTCGGTCGCCTCTTCGTTATTCTTAACCTCAGACATTCGTCGTTTCCAATACAAAAATTCGCTGCACGCTAAAAAAAGCTGTGCCAATCAAAGCTCTCTCTAACTCTTCAAGAGAGAAGCGCCACGCCAAAGAATTCATTTTAGCCGAAGGAGCCGTCAAGCTAAAAAATAGCACTCACCCAACCATTGACGAAGGCAATATAAAGTAGCGCGCCCGCAAAAATAGAAAGAAGTGCTCGAGAAAAACACCACTGAAGCGCGACAACAACAGCAATTGCTGCCACGGCCGCCCCCACCGTCCCGCGAGAAATCGTATCAAAAATGCCACTTAAAACTAAGAGCACCATAATCGAGAGCGGTAAGAAGTCCCCGAGGCTTCGAATCCAGCGCTGCTCGCGTAAAAGCTTATCGCCAAAGATAAATGGCAGCGCTCGAATGCCAAATGTCACAGCCATCATCGCGACAATGACAAGGATAAGATAGAGAAAATTAGACATGATTCTCTCCCTTTCCCATTTGTCCCTTGCCCCAAACAAGGCCACAAACCGTGCAGCAGGCAATCGCGATTAAAAGCGCCTCAGAAGCGTGCACATACCAAGCGATGGGAAAAGAAATGAGCGCAACCCAAAGGGAAAGCGACGTTTTCCGCTGCCGCCATTGTTCGGTCGCAAGCATCGCAAATAGGCATGTCAAGACAAAATCAAGCCCTGTTAAATTTAACTGCACCTGAAGACCTGCGAAAACACCGATTGCCGTCCCAATATTCCACCAAACCTGATTTAAGAAACTTAAGGCAAAGACGCGGTTTTTCGAAGCCTCTTTCGGCAGTGTCGTCACAAGAGAAAACGTTTCATCGGTAATCGTGAAAACGCAATACCAGCGCTTAAATCCTGATTTGGGAATGCGATCGAAAACCGGAATCCCATAGAAAGCGTGACGAAAGTTCACAACAAAGGTGGCAAAAGCAATCGCAGGAATGGAAAAGCCAGCGACAGCCATCGGAATCATCATAAATTGCGAGGCGCCAGCGTAAACAAAAATGGAGCTCGCTATCACAAACCACGCAGGAAGCCCTGATTGCGCGGCTAAAAATCCAAAGGTCATCCCGATGGGAATGTAGCCAGCCATCACGGGTATCGAATCCATGAAGGCATCTTTCCAATCGGAAGACTCTTTAGAAAAGTTTTCTTTCAAATCCTTATCTTTCACAGCAGTTTCTAGCGTCCTTTCGCGCATTAGGGGCGCTATGATACACGGCAAAATTAGCCCTTCTCCGATTTTTCGATGGTTTTAAAGCGTCTTGTCACATTCATTACGAGCTTTTCATTAGCTCTTGCGGGAATACCTGCAATCGCTGCTAGCGATATTGATTTAAATCTTCCTAGTCTAGGAACGGTTGCAGGGGCCGATTTGTCCCTAACCGAAGAGCGCGAGTACGGCGAAGAAATCATGCGCCACATTCGCGCTGACGCAAGTTTTTTGGGTGACGATGAAACACTCGATTACTTAAATCGCTTGGGCTATCGGCTCGTTGCTGCGGGTAGTTCTCAACCCTACGACTTTTTCTTTTTTCCGATTCGCGATAAGTCCCTTAATGCCTTTGCGCTTCCAGGGGGCTTTATCGCCGTACACACGGGGCTTGTTGTTGCCGCAGAAACTGAAAGTGAACTCGCAGGCGTCATCGGTCACGAAATCGGACACGTCACACAACGGCACATTGCCCGCATGATCGAACAAAGTCGCGGGTCTCTTGCGATGACAATTGGGTCGATTTTGCTTGCGATTCTTGCTGCAAGAACAGGAGGAAACTCCGGAGGCAATGCCGCAGTTGCCATCGCAATGGGAACGCAAGCCGCGATGATTCAAAAGCAACTCGCGTACTCAAGGGACGCGGAGCGTGAAGCAGATCGCGTGGGGCTTACAACACTTGCAAACGCCGGCTTTGACCCCAAAGGAATGGAAGGGTTCTTCTCAAAGCTCCAAGAAAATAGTCGCTACTACGAGTCTGCATCGACCGCTTACATCTCAACGCACCCGTTAACTGGCGAGCGCTTAAGCGACATGCAAAACCGTACCCGAGCGATGGGAACGATTCACCACAAAGATAGTTTGGACTTTTATCTTATTCGGGCTCGCCTTCGTGTGTTACAAGAAACTCGCTACGACGGGTATCTCACGGCTTCGCGCCAGTTTCAGAATGCTTTAAAAACAGCGAAAGGAAACGATGCCGTTGCGGCGCACTATGGGCTTTCTGTCGCGTACGATAAGTTAGGTGAAAACGCCAAAGCCCTCGAAGAGGCTAAAGCCGCTCGAAACCTCACACAAAGTGAGTCTGTTCTTTTAGATAAGAATCTTGCGGAAGCCTCCTTTTCTCAAGCTAAAAGCGCCAAAGAAAAAGAAGCCGCTCTTACTCTCGCGAAGAAAACCACAACGAATCACCCCTACTCAGGGATGCTGGCAAGCTCTTACGCTGAGATGCTTTTTAAAGCAGGGAAAAATAAAGAAGTCATTCACTTCTTACGTAACCAGAAAGCTCTTAGTAAGCGCAATGCTGACTATTACGGGCTTCTCGCAAGAAGCTATGAGGCTTTGGGAGAGCGTTCGCAATCCTTTGCTGCCACGGGCGAAATGTATTGGCTTTTAGGCAATGAAAAAGCCGCCCTCTACCAATACGACAAAGCTCAAAAGGCCGCTGACGCTGACTTTTACACGATGAGCCAAATCGATGCGAAGTTAAGAACGCTGAGAAGCCGCCTGAAAGACGAGAAAAAGTAATCTTAGACCTCCACGTTCTCCCGTCTTAAGGCAAATTGCGTCTAACGCTTAATGATTTCGCCTCCTTTGTGTGCGAAAATTGCGCCCACAAAAAAAGATAGGTTAAAAACAATGGCTATTGAAGATTATTTGACGATTGCACAACCAACCGACGAAGTGATCGAAACCGACGCTGTGATTGTTGGCGCAGGTCCCGTGGGACTTTTTCAGGTTTTTGAGCTTGGGCTCTTAGAGATTAAGGCGCACGTTGTTGATTCACTAAGAAACGTGGGCGGGCAGTGTATGGAGCTTTATCCCACAAAGCCCATTTACGATATTCCGGCTGTCCCCGTTTACTCAAGCTATGAGTTAACGGAAAATTTGTTAAAGCAAATTCACCCCTTTAAACCCGTCTTTCACTTAAAAGAAGAAGTGACCGATGTCGTTCGGCGCGAAGATGGTCGCTTTGATGTGAAGACAAATAAGGGAACGCAGTTTCTTTGTAAAGTTGTCATCATCGCCTCTGGCGTCGGTGCCTTTCAGCCGCGCCCCTTGCGTGTTCCTGGGATTGAAAAGTTCGAAGGCAAACAACTTCACTATCGCGTAAGAGACCCCGAAATCTTTACTGGGAAAAATATCGTCATCTGCGGCGGCGGAAACTCGGCTCTAGACTGGACATTAAATCTTGTGGGTAAAGCCGAAAGCGTCGTTCTCGTTCACAGGCGCGATGGCTTTAGAGCCGATGATGCGTCGGTTGCGAAGATGCGCGAGCTCTGTGAAAACTGGGAAATGCAGTTTGAGATTGGGCAGGTCACAGGCTTTGAAGAAAAAGACGAAAAGTTAACCGAAATCCAAGTGACAGGTTTAGACGGAGTAACGCGCCGTATGCCGCTTGATCACCTCCTTGTTTTCTTTGGATTGCAACCCAAGATTGGCCCCATTGCCAATTGGGGCCTAGAACTAGACCATAAGCAAATTGCCGTTGACACAGAAAAGTTTGAAACGTCAATCCCTGGCATTTTTGCGGTGGGCGACTGCAACATTTATCCAGGAAAGAAAAAACTTATTCTCTCGGGCTTTCATGAGTGCGCGCTTGCTGCCTTTGGCGCAAGTAAATACGTCTTCCCAGAAAAGAAGACCTATTTGCAGTACACGACAACGAGTCCGAAATTGCACAAGGTCTTAGGGGTTGAAACCCCAACCTTTGACGACTAAGCCACGCAAATGCCAAAGCCCTGCCGCGCAGGGCTTTTGCTTTAGGTAATTTTTCCCTATTTCCCTGACGCGAAGTTGGTGAGGTCATCCCCAGTTAGGCGATGCACGGTCCATCCTGTCATCTTTTTGGCACCAATGCTTGCATAGAAGTCCAAACTCGGCTTGTTCCAGTCAAGGCACGACCACTCCAAACGACCGCACCCGCGTTCAACGGTAATCTGCGCTAAGTGTCGTAAGAGTGCTTTGCCGTATCCCTTACCTCGCTCGTTGCGAAGCACATAAAGGTCTTCTAGATAAATGCCAGCGCGACCCAAGAATGTCGAAAAGCTATGAAAGAAAAGCGCATAGCCTACTGGCCGCGTTCCATCTGAAACTAAAAGCACTTCAGCCTTTTTCTTATCAAACAACCATTCGGCTAAGAGCTCTTCCGTGGCAACAACTTCGTTTTCAAGTTTCTCGTAACGCGCAAGTTCCTGAATAAAGCCCAAAATTGTTGGAACGTCCTCTCGCGTAGCAAAGCGAATCTGGCAAGGTGTCTTCATGAAAAATCCTTTCTTTTTTGAGGAACGCATTATCCTACAAACACGACGGCTTTCTTTTGGCCTGCAATTTCCTATAATTCATTCGTCTACGAACGAAAATTGAACTCCTATGGAAAAATTTAGCCAAATCGTTAGCCTTGCAGCGAAGTTTCACGCCGCTTCTCATGACTACCTAGTTTCTTCTCTCGAGAAAGAGCACTTAACGGATATCGAACCCTGCCATGGTGATGTTTTCGAGTGTCTCTTTACGGAAGATGGCCTTAATTTAAGTGAACTAGCGCGCCGCTCAGGACGAAGCAAGTCGACCGTCTCCGTGATGGTTCGAAGACTCGAAAAGCTAGGCTACCTCAAAAAGCAAGGTAACAAAGACGACTCTCGGGCTCTTCGAATTTTCTTAACAGAAAAAGGGCGAGAGCTAAAACCGAAATTCGCTCGTATCTCTCAGGCGCTTGAAACCGCAGTAAGCGACGGATTTACGCAAAAAGAGCTCGCAACGTTTGAGGAATACCTCGCAAAAGCCCTCGAAAATTTTAAGAAGGACGGAGTTGCCTAGTTTTGCCGCAATTGAGGCGATTTGACATTCGTTCGTATGCGAACTATTATGGCGGCGCCTTTTAGGGAGAGCGAGTCTCCCTTTTTCATCATTCTTGTGTTCGTCTACGAACGTTTTACGGAGAAAACCGATGTCCAATTTCAAAATGATTCATGTTGATTCCAAAGCAGCTCGCACGGAGCTTCACGATGCGCTTGGCCTTACCGGTGCGGAAGTCTCGATTAATGTTGCAGGCGCTGGCTTTGGTGTCCCCTTTGTTCACAAACACACCAACAACGAAGAACTTTACGGCGTTCTTAGCGGCAAAGGAGAACTTTATTTGGATGGAAAGGTAAGCGAAATTTCCGCTGGCGATTGGTTTTTCATTGCCCCAGAAGGACGCCGCGCCCTTCGCGCCGCACCCGACTCAGAAATGACCTATGTCTGCATTCAGTGCGCCAAAGATAGCCTAAAAGGCTTTACTGCCACAGATGCAGCGCTTTGCGAAGAAAAAGCGCCTTGGATGAAGTAGTCGTTTTTTCTTTTGACCGCCTTTCTTTGACCGCTTCCTTAGCAAAAATTGGAAGCGGTTTTTCTTTCTCTCCTAGCTCTTTTGGGCGAGGAACGTTAGCCAAAAATTTGGGGCGTTTTCCTTTTGGAAATGCGATAATTTCGCCGCTAGATGTATAAATTCTTTTCCCTTGATTCGTGAGCCCTTTTTTATGAAGAAATTTTCTTGTGTTGCCATTATCAGTAAGCCAGTTGACGATCTCACGGATCCTGTTACCAAGGTTCTGGGCTATGTCCGTAAAAGCGGCGCCGAGGTTTTGCTTGACGCCAATAGCGTGCGAAATTTAGGGTCGGATGCCTCAGTTAAGCCCGCCAGTATTGAAGAAATCATCGCCAAAGCCGATGTTGTTATCGTCATCGGTGGTGATGGAACGATGTTAGGCGCGGCTCGAAGCCTTGCGCATCACGATATCCCGTTAATCGGCATTAATGCCGGGCGCTTAGGCTTTATTCCCGATATCACAGTCGACAATATCGACGAGTTGCTTCCTCCGATGCTCGAAGGCCACTACTGCTTAGATACGCGACCGATGCTTGAAGGAACGCTCTTAAGAGACGGGAAAGTGGTGTTTTCTGCCCTTGCGACAAACGACATTGGTATCTGCCACGGGCGCGCCCTCGGTATGGTCGAATATATGTTGCGCGTTGATGAAACGGAATTGGCCCTGCAACGCGCCGACGGCATTATCGTGAGTACCGCAACTGGGTCAACCGCTTACGCGATGAGTGCCGGGGGCCCGATTATGCATCCTGCGTTAGGCGCTATGCTTTTAGTTCCGATTGCCCCGCATACGCTCTCGAATCGTCCGATTCTTGTTCCAAGAACAGCAACGGTTCGCATCGAGGTCACGGAAACTCGTAGCGCGGTTGTGAGCTTTGATGCGCAAGTCTTCTTTGACGTATTAACAGGCGACATTCTTAAAATCGGGACTTGCAAAGATTCGCACTTTATCTTGCTACACCCCGAAAACTTTAACCAGTACGAGATGTTTAGCCGCAAACTCAATTGGAGCACGCTCCCGAAAAACGACCATCCGATTCACGAGAAGGTCCATTAACAGGCCACTATGCTCACGCTTTTACACCTAAAAGATTTCGTCATTGTCGAAGAGCTCACTGTTGAAGCGACAAGTGGCTTGACGTGTCTAACGGGAGAGACGGGAGCGGGAAAATCCATTCTTATCGATGCGCTTGAACTCGTGCTTGGCGCTAGAAGCGATGTGGCCCTAATTCGAGAAGGCGCGCAAAAAACAGAAGTCTCCGCTGAATTCACAGTCGACGAGGCAACACAGGCCTGGTTGCGTGAAGCACAAATCGATGCCTTAGATACCGTGCTTTTACGTCGCACAGTCGACACAAATGGCCGTTCTCGTTGTTGGATCAATGGCGTTGTTGTCACCGTAGCGCAAATGCACGCATTGGGAGAGCTTCTTCTTGATATTCACGGGCAGCACGCCCATCAATCGCTTCTTAAAACCGCTTTTCAACTGCGCTTAGTCGATGGTTTTGCGAAAGACGACGAACTATTAGCTGCCGTACGAAGCGATTACAAAATTTGGCAGGAGGCAAAACGGCGTCTTACGAAAGCCATTGACGACAAAGAACGAGTCGCGGCTGAAACCGAGCGCTTAAATTGGACCTTAGAGCTTTTAAATGATCTATCTCCCAAAGAAGGCGAATACGAAGAAATCAGTACCGAACACGCCAGGCTCTCGAATACCGCTGACATCGAAGAAACCGTTCAAAGCGCCTTAGATAACTTAAGTAACGGGGAAGCCAACGTCGCTGACTTACTCAAAAGAGCGCAATCGGAACTGAATCGCGCAGGTCAATTCGATGCGACCTTCACAGAACTTGCAAGCGCCCTTTCTGAGGCCTCGAGCATTGTCGACGATGTTGTAAGAGAAGCAGGCCACGGCCTTTCTCGTTGTAATCCCGATCAAGAGACGCTTGAAACGCTCGATGAAAGGCTCAATGCCTATTGGAGGCTAGCAAAGAAATTTAATCGGGCCCCAGAAGAGCTCTATCTCTTTTATGAGGAAACCAAAAAGCGCCTCCACGAAATCGAAGTAGCCTCTGACCTTGAAGCCCTAGAAAAGGAAGTTAAAAACGCCGAAGCCTCCTATAAGACAAAAGCGACGTGTCTAACGAAGGTGCGTGAAGTTGCCGCAAAGAAACTTTCTTATGCCGTAACTGCGCAAATGCAACTCCTTGCCATGCAAGGCGGGAAACTTGAAATTGTCCTTTGCCCTGCAGATCCTTGGAGCGATGGATTAGAGCGCTGTGAATTCCTTGTTGCCGGTCACGCAGGCGCAACCGCCCGAGCCCTAACAAAGGTCGCCTCAGGCGGCGAACTTGCCCGAATTTCTCTAGCGATTGCTGTGATTACAGCAACGCTTACTCCTGTTGGCACATTGATTTTCGATGAAGTCGACAGTGGCATCGGCGGCGCCGTTGCTGAAGTCGTGGGACTCCTTTTAAGACGCCTAGGGAAAACGCGGCAAGTCCTTTGTGTGACACATTTGCCGCAAGTGGCGTCTTCAGCCAATCACCAGTGGCAAGTGACAAAAACAACAGAAAATGGCGTTACCCGAAGTACCCTTAAGGTTTTAAATGACCTCGAGCGCATCGAAGAAATCGCCCGTATGCTTGGCGGCATCGAGATTACCGATGTGACGCGAAAAGCGGCTTACGAAATGCTCACACACGCCTCAAAAGTGGAAGCGAACCGATAATGCCTGAGACAACTGAAACTTCTGTTCGCATCTTAGGTGTTGACCCGGGGCTTAATCACACAGGCTTTGGCGTCATTGATGCGACAGCAAAGAAAAACATATTTGTCACTGCTGGCTGCATTCACGTTCCTGCAGGAGAATTAGCCGAGCGCCTGGCGTTTATCTACGAACACCTCTCGCGCGTCATTGAAGAAACGCACCCAACGGTCGCTGCTGCAGAAATCATTTTCTTAAATCGAAACCCGAAGACAACACTTTTACTAGGTCAAGCGCGAGGAGCCGCTCTTGCGTGTCTTGCGCAAAAAGGGCTTTCTGTTTGCGAATTTAGTGCCACACACATTAAAAATTCGATTGTCGGCACGGGGCGCGCCGGGAAACCTCAGGTTCAAGCAATGGTTGCGCACCTCCTTAAATTAAAAGACGATTTACAGCCCGATGCGGCCGATGCCTTAGCGTGCGCGCTCACCTATGCGCACTCAAGGCGCATGGCACAAATTGAATCCGCGAACACCGTGGTGAAAAAAACCGTTGCAGC
>CAVEMY010000052.1:0-5730 GCA_963617005.1 Parabacteroides distasonis
CGTCAATCTTTCGGATTGTTTCTTCGAGATTCTTAATCGCTTCCTCTAAGTCAGCGACCTGACGCTCGGTTTCTGCCATCGCCTTTTGGCTTGCATCGAGGTTTTCGAGAGCAGCGTGATTCACAGGTCCCAAAGCGGCTATGGCTTCAGTGAGTCTTGTGACTTTCGCTTTCACAGCTGGCGTCTTAAGGTTCTCCTCGATAACTCTCTTCGCTAACTCTTCGCGGTTGGCGTTTAATTCATCCAAGTGCGCCGTAAACGCTTCGCCTTGCGTAATAAAGGTTTGGCGTTTCACTTTCAAGTCGGAGATTTCTTGCAAGATCGGTGCCTGGGACTCCGCGATTTCACGCTGTTTGGCGCGCGCTTCTTCAAGCGTATTTTCCGCGGCTTCTGCCTCTTGCTCAGCAACCTTAAGGTTTTCTCGAGCAGCGTCCAACGCTCGCGTTAAGTCTGATAATCCTGCCTCTTGCGCTTTCACATCCAAGCTTTGGAGTTCAGTTCGAAGGTCTTCGACTTCTTTTGCTAAACGCTCAATTTCAAGCGTAATGCTTTCGCCTTCGCGTTTGGCATCTTCCGCTCGCTCTTTGTCGGAAGTCGCTTGAAGACGTGCCATTTTGACTTCCGACTTCTTTTCGCTTGCGGCTTCTTCTAGGTCGCTTACGCGATGTTCGGCTTGCTCTAACAAAATCTGAGAGTCAGTGACTGCCTGCTGCTTTTCACCGAGCTCTGCATCAAGCGCTTCAAATTTCGCTTCAACAGCCTCTCGCTCTTCGGTTAATTGCTCAAGGCGCCCTTCTAAGATCTGTGTGTCTTCTGCGGCTTTCTTCGTGCGACTGTTCCAGAGTTCGATCTCTCCTGCTAAACGCGTCGATTCCACTTGCAACTCATGCAATCGCGTTCTTTCCGAATCAATCGCTGCGCTCATCGATTCAATGGAAGCAACTAGTGCGGCAAGTTCCCCGCGCTTTACACCCTCGTCGTCCGCGACACTTTCCAATTCGGACTTAATTTCCTCTTCTTTTTCGGAAAGCTCTCGGATTTCTTGGGCGCGCGACAAGGCGCCTGAAGCTTCGTTTTCTTCTGCCCAGAAAGTTATCGAGAAACGGTCGACCATGTGTCCGGCCGCCGTCACAATCTTCTCGGCGTTTTTGAGTTCCCCTCTCTTTTGGAGAGCTTCAGATAAATTTTCCGCGACATACACGTCGGCAAACCACGCTGAAAGCGCGTTTTTGACAACGGCGTCCTCACTATCGACGAACTCAATTAGATGCTTTAAGCCAATACTGGAGTCTTGAGCTTTAACAAAATCCGTTGCCCCAAAGAAAACCAAGGGGGCTGGAGGCGCTGTGTTTTCTAGCGACGCAACACTTGCCGCGTCCTTCAATGACAAGGCTCCCGACTTATGATTAAGGACCGCTTCAACCGCTCTTGTGTAGTGAGAATCGACCGTAATGCGCTCAAAAAGGCGTTTGACGCCTCCAAAGCCCATGGTGTTGATCCACTCGGAGAGTTTTCCTTCTTGACCGATTTTCGCTTGTAGGCTCTCAAGCGTTTGTAGGCGTGAACTCACACGAGCCAAATCAGCGCCGAGGGTATTTTTCTTCTCCGTTAAGGCGTTGAGCTTTTCTTGGAGTTCTTCTTTTTTGGAAGCCTCAACTTCAAGCGCCGCGCTTTGATCTTCAAATGCGGCCTGCGCTTCATCAATTTCACCATCAAGCGCTTTAAAGCGTTCGGTATCGGGCTCTTTGACGCTTTCCATTTCTTCGCGTAATGCCGCCAACCGCGTTTCGGCATCCGTGATCTCACGCTCAAAAGATTGCATCTCAACGTTTACAACCGCAATCTTATTTTCCGCTTCTAAGGCGCTCGTCCGAGCCGACTCATAGGTTTGGCGCGCATCGTCATAATGGGCGCTCGCGGCTTCAATGTCTTCAGCCATCGCCTCTAACGCGGCTTCTGTTTCCGTCGCTTGCGCTTCTAACGTTGCAGCGTGCTCTAGAAGAGCCTTTTCTCGCTCGCAACTGGCTTCAAAGGCGGTTTTCCGTTCGGCGCTACGCTCAACGTCGCCAGCGATCTGGCGATTGATGGTGTCTTTCCGTTCAACGATGTGACGAATGTCGCCTTCGATTTGAGCGACGGCTTTCTCGGCATCAAACTTCACTTGGCGGGCGACGTCAGTGGCTTCGCGTTTGGCAAGACTCGCTTCCCGCAACGCTTCAATTTCGATTAAAAGCTTTTGGCCTTCGCCTTGCGCTGCGAGCATCTCATTTTCTTTCTTGGCGATGCGGGCACTGATTTTGTCAGAGGCTTCTTTACTTTCTTTTTCTTGTAGGTAGTGGCTTAATAAATCGGCGTCGACCCGGTCTTTTTCAAGTTCTTCCCACTTTTGAGCCGTTTTCGCTTCTTCAGTTAAGCGCTCGACTTCTACTCTCTTGGTTTCTTGGAGGTAAGCGACCTTTTGTAGGTTGTCTCGCGTGCTGTTTAGCGCAGTTTCTGTTTCCCGACGGCGCTCTTTATATTTACTGACGCCTGCGGCCTCTTCAAGGTAAATACGTAACTCTTCAGGCTTAGCCTTAATAAAGTTACTGATCATGCCTTGGCTAATAATCGCATAGGAGCGAGGGCCGAGACCCGTACCCATAAAGACGTCCTGCACGTCGCGGCGCCGTACCTGTTGATTGTTAATGAGGTAAGCGTTAGAACCGTCGCGTGTCACAACGCGCTTAATGGAAAGCTCTGTGTAAGCGCCCCAAGGACCCGTGATCGTGTTATCCGAGTTATCGAGCACCATTTCAACGGAGGCTCTTGAGGACGCTGGGCGACTTGATGAACCCGAGAAGATCAACTCACTCATAGAGCTTGAACCACGCAGTTCAGAAATCCGACCTTCCCCTAATACCCAACGAATGGCATCGATGACGTTGGATTTCCCGCACCCGTTAGGTCCCACGATGCCCGCCATGTTGCCTGGGAATTCAATGAGAGTGGTATCTGCGAAGCTCTTAAATCCGCTTACTTTCAGTTGTCGAAGACGCATGCTAAATGAAGATGATATTTCGTAACCAAATAGGGCTAGTTCTTAGCGAAAAGGCGAACTTAAAACCCGCACAAAAACCTTATAATACCGTGTTTTTGCGGGTTTTCCGAAGATTTTCAAAAGAAATTTTGTGCCTATAAAAGCTCCTTTTTGGGGCTAGCCAAACATAGGGCCTTTTCCCATGAGTCAAAACTTAAGAACCATTTGTGACTTTACGCGTTTTGCAGTAAGCGAATTTGAAAGAAACGGCGTCTCGCTCGGGCACGGGTCGGAGGACTTTTGGCAGGAAGCGACCTTTTTGGTGCTACGGAGTCTAAAACTTCCCTTCGATAGGTTAGAGGCCTTCTGGAATGCGCATTTAACCGATGCCGAGTGCGCAATGCTTTTGAAAAATATCGAAAAGCGCGCCGTTGAGAAAATTCCTGCTGCCTATATTTTGGGAGAAGCGTGGCTCACAGGTCACGCCTTTAAGGTTACCGAAGATACCCTCATTCCGCGAAGCTTTATCGCTGAGCTCTTAGAAGAAAATCTCACGCCTTGGGTTGAAAATCCAGAAGAAGTGACTTCGGTTTTGGATTTATGTACGGGTTCAGGCTGTCTCGCAATTCTCGCGCAAGAAGTGTTTCCTAACGCGACAGTGACAGGCGCCGATATCTCGGATAAGGCCCTCGCGGTTGCGAAAGACAATGTGCACGACTACGGGCTCGATGGAGAATTGAATTTAGTTAAAAGTGATGTGTTTTCAGGATTAGAGGGACAAAAGTTTGACATTATCCTTTGCAATCCCCCGTATGTCACAACTGAGGCGATGGAGGAACTTCCCTCTGAATACCAAAAAGAACCCGCGCTTGCCTTAGAAGCAGGAGCCGATGGCATGGACTTTATGCGCCGCTTTATGGCAGAACTCTCAGAGCACTTGACCGATGTCGGTCAAGCCATCGTTGAAATTGGAGATGGAAGAGATGCCTTCGAGGCTCTTTGGCCTAATTTAAACGTCACCTGGCTTGAAGTAAGCGCTGGGGATAGCCTCGTTTTCCGAGTAACGATTGAAGAACTCAAAGCCGCAGGCCTCTAGAAAGTAAAGAAAGCGATTTATCGTGCTTCGAATCACAAACCTAACACTAGCTTTTGGAACGCGTGTTTTGTACGATCACGTGAACCTCACCGCAGATCAAGGCGAACGCATTGGTCTCGTGGGAGACAATGGCTCTGGGAAAACCACCCTATTTCGTGCGATTCTGCGTGAAATCGCGCCTGAAGATGGCGAGATTCAAGCCCCAGACGCCTCTCGAATCGCGTATGTCGCACAAAATATCGATGTGACAGAAGACTCAGCCTTAACTTACGTCTTAGCCGGCCACGCCCCCTTAGTGAAAGCCCAAACAGAATTAAAAGCGGCTCAAGAAACGGGAAATGCTATGGATTTGGCCGCTGCCCACGCCGCTCTCGCTGAAATTAACGAAGGCGCGATTCGCGCCGAGGCCCTATGCGTGATGGCGGGTCTCGGCTTTACAGAATCTGAGGCCGAGAAAAAGGTCTCTGAATTCTCGGGCGGCTGGAGAAATCGCTTGGCCTTGGCTCGAGCTTTGATGTGCCCGGCAGACCTATTGCTTTTAGACGAACCGACAAACCACTTGGATATCGATAGTCTCATCTGGTTAGAAGCTTGGCTTAAGAAAGTTGAATCCACCGTCATTATCATTAGCCACGACCGTGAGTTCTTAGATAGGGCCACACGCGTGACCTGGGCCGTTGAAGACCAAACGATCAAACGCTATAGCGGAAACTTCTCAGCCTACGAGGTGCAAAAAACCGAGGCGCAACGTCTGCAAGACGCCAATGCCAAAGCTTACGAGAGAAAAGCGGCTCACCTCTCAGCCTTTATTGAGCGATTCCGCTATAAGGCCACAAAGGCTCGTCAGGCACAAAGCCGCATCAAGATGCTCGAGAAGCTTCAAACCGTCGAACCCGTGCGTGCTAAACGCTCTTGGCGCTTTGAGTTTTTGGAGCCAGAACGCTGCCCCGAACACCTAGTTGATTTAGATAGTGCCGTTTTGGGTTATGACGAAGTACCGATTTTAAAAGACGTCACGCTTTCGATTCGTGCGGGAGAACGGATTGGTGTCTTGGGAGTAAATGGCGCCGGGAAATCGACTCTTGTGAAAACTATCGATGGCGTTTTGCCATTGATTTCTGGTGAACGCCGCTTAGGGCAAGGCGCCATTATTGGCTACTTTGCGCAGCATCAACTTGAGCAACTTGACCCCACGATGACGCCCTATGAAACATTGCGGCACATGGCGCCAAATGAGCGGGAACAGGAACTGAGAAACTATTTAGGTGGTTTCCGGTTTTCGGGGGAATCTGCTGACAGCTCCATAGGCCCCATGTCAGGAGGCGAAAAGGCCCGCTTGGCTCTTGCGATGCTAAGTTGGAATAAACCGAATCTCCTTGTCCTTGATGAACCGACAAACCACTTGGATATGGCTACGCGTGAAGCCCTCACAATGGCCCTATCGACCTTTGATGGGGCCTTGCTGCTCGTAAGCCACGATCGCCACCTCCTACGCACAACGTGCGATCGTCTGATTCTCGTTCACGAAGGGAAAGTTTCTGAGTACGAAGGCGACTTAGACGATTACGCCAATCTCGTTTTAGAGCACCGGAAAGCAACGCACGAAAAAGAAAAAGCA
>CAVEMY010000052.1:5973-10131 GCA_963617005.1 Parabacteroides distasonis
AGCGCTGTCGAAGAAAAGGAAATGGCTTGGCTTGAACTCTCAGAAAAGATTGAAGCCGTAAAGTAGCTTAGACCGAACCACCGCGACGCGTTGCAGCCCAACAGACCAATGAGCCCGCAACAACAAACGCCACACCCTTATAAAAAGAAAGCTCCAAGGGCTGATTGAGGTAAAAGGACGAAAAAAGGCACGAGAGCACAGGCGTAAAGTAGCTTGCGATAGCCAAAATTGTCATACGGCCCTTAATGATCCCGAGGTTCCACACGGCGTAGCCGCTAGCCATCACGGTTCCGGCAAAAAGGATTGATTTGAAGGCATCAAAGCTAGGCGTAAACCGTGCGCCAAATCCCGAGAAATAAAGCGCGGCGTAAACAAAGGAATTGCCTAAGAAAATAAGCACCACAGGGTTTTTCTTAATGCCAATCGCGCGTGTGACAGAACTGTAGGCCGCCCACGCCACAGCCCCGATAAAGGCCATAGTGTAAGGCGTTGGGTTCTTACCGACGTTAGAGGCGATTTCTCCAAAATTAAGTCCCCCTTTCCCAGAGAGGACCATCGCCATTCCTAAGAAGGCCACGACTAAGCCGATTGCAACCCACCAGCGACTTTTTTGGCCATTAAAGAGGATGGCAAATAAAACCGTAAGACAAGGCCAAGCGTAATTGACCATCCCGACTTCAATGGTTTCTCGAGCGTTGGCGCATAGGCCCATAGAAACCGGGAAACAAAGCTCACAGGTTAAGGCGCACCCGAGACCGAAAATCAAAAACTTCTTTGGGAAATCCGATAGTTTGGGGAATCCAAAAACCATCGTGAGAAGAATCGCTGCCGTTAAATTCAGTAGGCAAACACCACCTGCGATACCTGCTTCGACCGTGACAGTACGCACCAAACCAACACTCATACCCCACAGGGCTGGGGCCAATAATCCAAGCGCTGTAGCTTGATTTGTATTTAACTGCATAGAACTTTGATGCCGCCGACACCATTGACGCCATAGTGAAGGATTTCTTTGTGGCTGGGATTGAGTGAAACTCGCATCCCAACGCCAACGAGGTCTCCTGCATTAACGCCCGAAAATGATGCTTTTGCACGACTAAGTGCCTCAGACATGAGTCCCATCAGGGTGTCGACTCTCTCCTTAAAAATTAAGTGGACGCCATCATACGCCCAAGCCGTCGAATCTGCAGGGTCAATTGTTTTTACGGCAAGTCGCGCTTCCGTGATAACGAGATTTTCTTCAACCCACGAGGCCTTTCTTAAGAAATCAATCCCTGCCACGTACGCGAGTGGCTTAGCCTCTTTCCCATCAAAGAGGGCGGCTAAGAAGAAAATCGCTTCATCAATCCTGTCGACTTTAACTGGGACAATTTCTTTTTCCGCAGCTGAAATAAACTTCGTGGGAGCTAACGTCAAAAACGCCCCATTGACCTGAAGTCTTATGCGGCGAATCGGAAAGAAATCAAACTTGGAGTCGGATAGGCGCGCAGCACATTGCGCTCCTGGTGAATAGAAAAACATAACGACGCTCAAAGACGACGATGCGCTTTAGTTTCCTTCTTTAGTTTTCCTCGTGCAGCTTTTCGTACTCTTCGACGCTACCCGGGATCACAGGGTTCGGCTTATCGGCGAAGAATAGCCACGCCTGATAGATGTAGCCACTAACGGCATAGACGCAAAAGATCGTAAAGATCGCGAGCGTCGGATATTCAGAGACGGTGATAAAGACGACACTTACAATGAGAGCAAACCAGAAGGGTTTGGTCTTCAAGCACGCAGCAGACTTACCCGAGAAAAATGGCGCATTGCAAACCATCGTCAGTCCCGCGTAAAGCGTCAAGACAAAAGCGTAGTTCGTGGGGTTCTGAGAAATAAATTCTGGGAAGCGCCCCGTGGCCAATAGCCAAATAAAGCCCGCGAGCAAAGCCGCTGCCGCTGGGCTCGGAAGCCCTTGGAAAAAGCGCTTATCGACTACACCAATATTGCAGTTAAAGCGCGCAAGGCGAATACCTGCGCATAAGCAAAACACGAGAGCTGCGACGCACCCGACGGGCCCCATGGGAGCTAAGACATACTGATACATGGCAATGGCCGGTGCCACACCAAACGCCGTCATATCCGCAATCGAATCAAACTGCACACCAAAATCACTTTGTGTGTGCGTCAGACGCGCCACGCGCCCGTCCATCCCGTCAAGGACCATCGAAAGAGCAATCAAAACGGCCGCTTCAGCAAAGGCGCCATCGATTGTGCGAATAATCGAGAGAAAGGCACAAACAAGAGACGCTGTCGTAAATAAGTTTGGCAACACATAAATGCCGCGCGTACGCACGATATTCATTTTCTTGCGGCTAACTTCGACCATACGGGCTCGTGCAGAACGGCGACGCGTGCGTTGAATCATGCTCAATTTCTCCCAATGAATTCTTTTCTTTTTAAAGCGTTGTGCCTTTTAAGGAGGCTAAAACGCTTGAGACACCCGTCACTTTTTCGCCGATAGCGACTTTCACTTCGCTCGTGAGTGGCAAATACACATCCACGCGGCTACCAAAACGGATAAAGCCGTAGCGCTCGCCTCGAGCTAGGTGATCCCCGACGTGTGTGTAGCAACGAATACGCCGTGCAACAAGACCGGCGATCTGAACAAAGCAGACGGTTTCTCCGGCATTGGTCTTGACGACAACGGCATTTCTCTCGTTTTCTGAACTCGATTTGTCGAGCTCAGCGTTAAAAAACTTTCCCTTGTAGTACTCAACTTTCTCAACGGTTCCTGCAACAGGCGCTTTCTGGCTATGCACATTAAAGACGTTCATGAAAACGGAGATCATGCGCATCTTTTTCCCTGTGTAGGGGCATTTGACTTCTTCGATTTTGACAACGCGCCCGTCAACAGGACTTACAACGGCGTTTGTGTCACTTGTCATCTCGCGCGCAGGATCACGAAAGAAATTGGCAACAAACAAAAAGATTAACCAGAAAAGCCAAACGAAGAACCCGTCAACAAAACAATCGACGATAAAGGCGATGGCAAAAGCAATCGCCATAATAATCCAACCCTCTCGAGCGAAAAACGGATGCGGGTAAATGCGTTTCACGGGATTGTTCTCCGTTGCGTGTATTGAAGAGCCACAAAACAGTAAGAGAGCCGATTATAAGACCACTCTTACCACTTCCAAATCTCGATTGCTATCTTAGAGCAAAATCGTCAAATAACAAACACCCCTAAAAGCTCTTTCGTAAAAGATTTTTTAGGGGCGTAAGACCGAGCCTATTTATGCTCAGAAATTAAAAGCGATAGTTCATCTCAAGCTTACCGCCAATGGATGACGTTCCGCGATTGCCGACACCAGCGTTTGCTGTTGCGTCAATCGAGAAGCCGCCCTTTTGGAAGTTAATGCCAAAGGCGCCTTGCACAGGGCTCGTGTCAAGCACGGTCTTCTTTACGCCATAGATGTCGATTTCTTTATCGCCAAAGGTTGGGATGTAAGCGACCTTAAAGCGAGGCGTAATGGACCACCCGTTTTCTGTTTGCGCGGTCTTTCCAGCTAAACGCAAAGCAATGGGCACTTGCACGATTGTCTGGCTTTGCTTATCGAGCTTATTAACGCCCATCTTCATAGCGTCGGTCTTAAGTTTCGAGACTCGAGCACCGATGCTTGGAGTAAGGCTAAAGCTTTCGAAGTCAAAGCGCTTTTGAAGCGTGACGCCACCCGAAATCATCTTCGCATCAAGGTCTTGATTTAACCCTGTGTAGTAGGTGTTCGTAATGTCGTTACTGCTTTGCGTGTAAGCGACTTCGCCCAAAAGCTTAATTCCCGTGTCACCAAGAAGAGCGCTACCGTAGATCGTTGCGCTGTAGTCCTTTGTCTTATTCTTAGCCGAACCTACATCACCCTTTACAGTACCGTGGCCGTATTGGAAGGCAAGACCAATATTTGTCTTCTCATTGGGGGCGAATTCAGCACCGAATGCGCCATAACCCATATTGGCGTGGAATCCTGCTCCGTCACCCAAGCTATCTTGCTCGTAACGTTCGCCACGAACCATGACCCAGAGATTGGAACCGGGATCTGTTTCAGCAGCACGGTCCGCAATGGTTTCAGCAAGAATCATGTCCGCACGGCGAATCATCGATTGGATGCCTAAGGAGGCAATCAC
>CAVEMY010000053.1:0-10063 GCA_963617005.1 Parabacteroides distasonis
AAATTTTTCTTGCATTCTTTTTTCAAACCCTTTATATTTCGCATCCTCTTAGGCACGTAGCTCAGCTGGTTAGAGCATCACGTTGACATCGTGGGGGTCGTTGGTTCGAGTCCAATCGTGCCTACCAAGGCAATTTCTTGGAGATGCAATGATTTTTTTCAGTTGTCAGTTCTTACGAACAACAACAACCCGATTCCGCTAATGGGGCCGGGCAGGTGGATTTTATGAATTGAGAGTGCGGCCAAAGGGTCGCATTTTTTTTGATTTTTATTTTTGATGGGGATGGGCAGTCCCGGGGAGAAAGAATGATTACCGTTACGTTGCCCGATGGTTCTAAGCGCGAATTTGATGCGCCTGTTACGGTCAAACAGATTGCTGAAAGTATTGGAGCGGGCCTCGCGAAGGCCGCTTTGATTGGTAAGGTCAATGGAAAGCTCGTTGATTTGAGCACAGTTGTTGATGCCGACGCCACAGTTTCGATTGTGACAGGGAAAGACCCCGAAGGCGTCGATGTCATTCGTCACTCCACAAGCCACTTGATGGCTCAGGCCGTAAAAGAGCTCTTCCCGAGCGCTGAAGTTACGATTGGCCCCTCCATTGAAAACGGCTTTTACTATGACTTCAAGTTCGAACGTCCTTTCACATTAGATGACTTAAAAGCCATTGAAGAGAAGATGGCAGAACTCGTGAAAAAGGACATCCCCTTAGAGCGCATTGAAATGCCGCGCGACGAGGCTGTCGCTTACTTTAAGGGAATTGGCGAACACTACAAGGCTGAGATTATCGAGTCGATTCCAGCAGGGGAAACAATTTCTCTTTACCGTCAGGGAGACTTCACTGATCTTTGCCGCGGCCCACACGTGCCAAGCACAGGAAAACTCAAGGTCTTTAAGTTGATGAAGGTTGCGGGTGCCTACTGGCGTGGCGATAGCAAAAACGAAATGCTCCAGCGTATTTACGGTACCGCTTGGGCCACAAAAGACGCGCAAGACGCCTATCTTAAGATGCTTGAAGAAGCCGAAAAGCGCGACCATCGCCGCTTAGGTAAAGAACTCGATTTGTTCCACTTACAAGACGAAGCGCCAGGCATGATTTTCTGGCACGCCAAGGGCTGGGCCATTTGGCAGGTCGTTGAGCAGTACATGCGTAAGATCTATCAAGACAATGGCTACATGGAAGTGAAAGCCCCGCAGCTTCTTGACCGTTCTCTTTGGGAACGTTCTGGTCACTGGGCCAAGTATCGCTCCAACATGTTCACTACCGAGTCCGAAAACCGCTACTACGCCTTAAAGCCGATGAACTGCCCGGGCCACATTCAGCTCTTTAATTCGGACTTAAGAAGCTATCGCGATTTGCCGATGCGTTTTGGTGAATTCGGTCAGTGCCACAGAAATGAACCGAGTGGTTCTTTGCACGGCTTAATGCGTGTGCGTGGCTTTACGCAAGACGATGGTCACATCTTCTGCTCGGAAGATCAGATTCTTTCCGAGTGCGTCAATTACACGCGACTCGTGCGTGACGTGTATAAGACCTTTGGCTTTACAGATATTAGCTACAAGATTGCAACGCGTCCCGAGATGAGAATCGGCGAAGATGCCGCTTGGGATAAGGCAGAAGCCGCGTTAATGGAAAGCTTAAAAGCGTGCGATGTGCCCTTTGATATCTTGCCTGGTGAAGGCGCCTTCTATGGACCGAAGATTGAATACCATTTGAAGGACTGCTTAGGTCGCTCTTGGCAGTGCGGCACGATTCAGGTTGACTTCCAGATGCCTGGTCGCTTAGGCGCTGAGTACGTCGCTGAAGACAACACCCGCAAGGTTCCCGTGATGCTTCACCGTGCTATCTTAGGTTCCTTGGAGCGCTGGATTGGTATGTTGATCGAACACTACGCTGGCGCTATGCCCGTGTGGTTAAGCCCGATTCAGGTGGCAGTGGCTTCCATTACCGATGCGCAAATCGAGTATGCGCACGAGGTTGTCGCCGCGATGAAACAAGCGGGATTGCGTGTTTCTGAGGATTTGCGTGGTGAAAAAATCAACTATAAAATCCGAGAACTTAGCCTACAGAAGCTTCCTTTGATTGTTGTGGTTGGCGAGAAGGAAAAGGCCGACAGAACCGTCAGTGTCCGTGCTCGCGGCGGGAAGAACTTGGGCGTTATGGCGCTTGATGACTTTATTGCTAAGGTTGTTGAACTCAACAAAAATCGAGTCAACGTTGATCCTTGGCACGAATAGATAAGTCCTTCAAGCGATTTGATTGTTTGTTTTTAGGGAGTAACTGTCATAGCTCAAGAACGCACACACCGGATCAATCGTGAGATCCGGGTTCCTCAGGTTCGTTTAACTGGGGTCGATGGGGCGCAGATCGGCATTGTTTCGACTGCGGAGGCACTAAGAATGGCTGCGGATGCCGACGTCGACCTCGTTGAGGTTGCTCCGAATGCGGTTCCGCCGGTTTGCCGTTTGATGGATTACGGCAAGTTCCGGTATCAGGAACAAAAACGCGCGCAGGAAATTAAGGCCAAGCAAAAGGTCGTTCAGGTCAAAGAAGTGAAGTTTCGTCCGGCAACAGATGAAAACGACTTTCAGACCAAGCTGCGCGCGGTTAAGCGCTTTTTGGCCGATGGCGATAAAGCAAAGATTACTTTGCGCTATCGTGGTCGCGAAATGGCCCATCAGGATATCGGCATGCAGGTTGTGAATCGCTTGCGTGAAGAATTGGCGGATGTGGCGCAAATCGAGCAGATGCCTAAACTCGAAGGTCGCCAGATGGTGATGGTTTTGGCGCCTCGCTCGAAAAAGAAAGCGCCAGCGGCAAAGGTAGCTCAAGCCGTCGTTCCTGAAGCGCCTGCTTCCTAAATCAAAAAAAGATTCTCGAATTCCCCGCATCGCGTATGCGGGGAATTTGTCTGCGCGTAAAAAAAATCTACAGCGCGCAAAGAGCGCCAAGTTTCTTCAGTGGTGCTTAAGGGAAAGGTTTCTTAGCCGTGAGCGGCTTTAGAAGAAAGAGGGGATAAGACGAACTACTTAGGTAAAAGACGCAGGAGCGTATTTTCCAAAATTCCCACGAACATAAACTAAGAGTCTAGCAAACCTTTGTTATTTTTAAAAAAATCTTAAGCAAACATTTCTCTAAAGGCAAAAGTTTTTTGGGTAAAGCGCCTAAATACTTGATTTCTGTAAGACAATTTCTTTGGTTTTCCCGGCCGGGGAAATCCTTCATTATTCCTAAGGAGAAAATGCATGCAGAAAAAAACGTTATTTAAGTGCACTGTTGCCGCTTTAGCGTGCGCGTTTGCCGCCTCGTATGTGAGTGCCGCTCCGCACATTGGTAAGGAATATCGCTTAAAGCAAGTCGTGCAGGTTGATGGCCGTCAGGGCATCGCCGCTGATAAAGATTACTTCTACGTTTCCGATACACGTGGTCTTTACAAATATGACCGCAATTGGAAGCTCGTGAAAAAACGCGTCCAAACCAAGACCGACGGTCTTTTCCCACATCCCGAATTAGCCAACCACTTTGGCGATATCGACGTGCATGATGGCAAGATCTACACGGGTAACGAACACTTCAACCTCGGCCGTGGCGAGAACATCTGCGTTTCGATTTATGACGCGAACACATTAAAGTGGATCGAAGACATTCCTTGGTCGGCTGAATCCGGTCAGGTCGAAGTCTCGGGCGTTGCCGTTGACCGCGAACGTAACCTCGTTTGGTTATCCGACTGGGTCGATAGCCGCTATGTGTATGCCTATAGCCTTGAAACCAAGAAGTATTACACCAAGGTCCAGTGCCGTCCAGAACCGTACTGGTGCCAGGGTATCTTCATTGCCGACGGCAAGATGATTCTCTCTGCTGACGACGGTGAATCCACCTATCACATCGCTGATAACCTCTATGTTATGGATATCACAGGCGTTCCCTACACAGGTTTGAAGCAGGGCACAGAACCCGTGAAAGACACACCGTGGTCGGTTAAGACCGATGCCAAGGGCAAGGTCGTGACACGCACAGGTTTGATCGCTGGTGGCGCTTCCGCTGGTAAGGTCGAGCTCTTACGCGAAATGACCGATTTCCGCCGTGCTGGCGAAATCGAAGGCGTCTGCATTGACCCAGTGACACAAGACCTCCTCGTCTTGAATAACCGTGGTACGCAAATCATTCTTGGTATGAGCCAGGGCCCATTCAAGGATGAAGGCTACACCAAGGAAATTCACGAAGTCTATATTTACGAAAAGATCAAGTAAGACTCGTGTAACGAATCCTTCTTAAATGTAGGTTAGGCGCGGCGAATTCCCCTTTCGGAATTCGCCGCGTTTCGTAAAAGAGGACAATTTCAAAGAAATTTCTTGAATTTTTTTAGAAATTCTTTTTCACTCGGGATATAATCTCGCACTTTCAGAGTTCAAAGAATTTGAGCGCAATGCTTTAAATTCCAAGAACAGAAAAGAAGTCGGGGCGGGCATTGAGAAGATCACACGCATGAATGTGTGACGCCTAGAGTTCCGATAAATTAAGAAGGAAACGGCAAAATGCCGAAGATGAAGACCAAAAAGGCCGCGAGCAAGCGCTTTAAGGTGCGCTCGGGCGGTTCCATCAAACGTGCGCATGCAACCAAGCGCCACATCCTCACTCACCGTACGACGAAGAACAAGCGTCACCTTCGTGGAATGTTGACCATTCACGATTCCGACAGCAAGTCCATCCATCGTATGTTGCCTTACGCGTAAAGAAAGGGAGGAAAAAGAATGCCTCGAGTTAAACGTGGTGTGACGGCTCGCGCTCGTCATAAGAAGATTCTTGCCCTAGCCAAGGGCTATCGTTTGCGTCGCAATAATGTGTTCCGTGTCGCCAAACAGGCCGTGATGCGTGCTGGTCAGTACGCCTACCGTGACCGTCGCGATAAGAAACACGTGTTCCGTCGCCTTTGGATTGCTCGTATTAACGCAGCAACCCGTTCCAACGGCTTAACCTACAGCCGCTTTATGAATGGACTGAAGAAGGCGAACATCGCACTCGATCGCAAAGTGTTGGCGGATATGGCTGTGTTTGACAAGAACGGATTTGCTGCTCTTGTCGCCCAGGCCAAAGCCGCGCTCGGCTAGAGTAAACGGCTCGTATCTTTTAGAGAATTAAGCTGCGTTTGTGCAACTTAAGTTCTCTTACGAAAAAAGGGTTTCGGCACAGGTACGCCATTGATGCGTCTTGCCCCGAGCCCTTTTTGATTTATTCGCGCCCTTCTTAAAGAAAAAAAGAATTAATTTTTTTGGATTCGCATGGGTTGACATATGCAAGAACTCCAGGAACTCATTGAGTCGGCGAAGGCCGATTTCGCTGCCGCAGAGCAGCCTGCCGCCCTAGAAGACGCCAAGGCTCGCTACATCGGCAAAAGCGGTTCAGTGACACTTTTAATGAAAGAGCTCGGGAAGCTTCCCGTTGAAGAACGCCGTGCTCGCGGCCAAGAAATCAATGCAGCTAAAGCTGCGATTGAGGCCGCGTTAAACGAGAGGCGTGAAGCGCTTGCCGCGGCAAAACTTGAAAAGCGGTTAGCCGCCGAAGCCGTGGACGTGACACTCCCGGGTCGCGTGAGAGCCAAAGGCGCATTGCACCCTGTGATGCGCACATGGATTCGGATTGAAGAGATTTTCCGCTCCATCGGATTTGATGTGGCCGATGGCCCTGAAATTGAAAGTGACTGGTTTAGTTTTACGGCATTAAATAATCCGCCGAATCACCCAGCGCGCTCCATGCAAGACACGTTCTATGTGGACCGTAAGGATTCCACAGGGTTGCAGTTGCCGCTTCGTCCGCACACCTCTCCTATGCAGGTGCGCTATTCACGCACGCATACGCCACCGATTAAGGTGATTGCCCCAGGGCGCACGTATCGCGTCGATAGCGATGCGACACACTCGCCGATGTTTCATCAGGTCGAAGGCGTGTGGATGGATGAAAACATTTCCTTTACCGATTTAAAGGGTGTGTACTCTGAATTCTTGCGTCGTTTCTTTGAAACAGACGATTTGATTGTGCGTTTCCGTCCGAGCTACTTCCCATTTACCGAGCCTTCGGTTGAAGTGGATATGGCCTTTACAACAGGACCTAAGAAAGGGCGCTGGCTTGAAATTTCGGGCGCTGGCGAAGTTCATCCCACCGTGGTGCGTAACTACGGGTTAGATCCCGAGCGCTACATTGGCTTTGCCTTCGGATCGGGCCTTGAGCGCCTCACGATGCTTCGCTACGGAATTGACGATTTGCGTCTTTTCTTTGAAGGCGATTTACGGTTTCTCTCTCAGTTTAGCTAGGAATTTTTGGGGATTTCACGATGTTATTTTCTGAAGAGTGGTTACGCCACTACATCAATCCAGATCTCACAAGCGAAGAGTTAACTGAGGCGCTCACGATGGCTGGCCTCGAAGTGGAAGAGGCAACAACCATTGCTCCTCCTTTTACGGGCGTTGTTGTCGGTAAGGTGTTAACTTGTGTCGATCACGCCAATTCAGACCACCTACACGTGTGCACAGTCGATGTCGGTGAAGGAGAGCCTTTACAAATCGTTTGCGGCGCGCCCAATGTTGCGGCAGGAGTGAAAGTGCCGTGCGCGAAGATTGGCGCCAAGCTCCCTGGCGACTTTGTGATTAAGAAAGCCAAGATGCGCGGCGTGGAAAGCTTTGGCATGCTTTGCTCAGCGCGTGAATTAGGCGTTTCTGAAGACCATTCGGGTCTTTGGATTTTGGACGAAGCCGCTCCCATTGGCGAAGATATTCGTAAAGTCGAACGACTTGATGAAAAGCGCATTGAAATTAAGTTAACACCCAATCGCGGTGACGCACTTTCTATCATTGGTGTGGCGCGTGATTTGCGTGCCGTAACGGGCGCTCCGATGACGCTACCCGATATGAGTCCGGTTCCTGCAACCTGCAGTTGCGTCAAACCCGTTCACATCGAAGCCCCAGAATTGTGCGGGCGCTTCACAGGACGCGTTATCCGTAACTTAAATCCGCATGCGAAGACTCCTGCCTGGATGAAAGAGCGTCTAGAGAGATCTGGGCAACGTTCGATTTCTGCCTTAGTTGACATTTCGAACTACTTAATGCTCGAAGTGGGTCGTCCGACGCACTTTTATGACTTAGATAAGTTAACGGGCGATGTAACGATTCGCTGGGCGAAAAAGGGTGAACCCCTTGAACTTTTAAATGGCCTTAAGCCTGAACTCGATGACTACTACGGCGTTGTCGCCGATGAAAAGGGCGCATTAGGTCTCGGCGGCATCATGGGTGGCGCCCATTGCTCGATTAGCGATACGACAACAGACCTCTTTATTGAAGCCGCGTTCTGGTTCCCAGAAAAAATCCAGGGCCGTTGCCGCCGTTTGAATTTCTCCACAGATGCGGCTCACCGCTACGAGCGTGGTGTGGACTTTGGTAACCACATTGAGCACGTTGAGTACGCGACGCGCTTAGTGCTTGAAATCTGCGGGACGGCTGACACTAAGATCGGTCCCGTTGACGATCAAATTGTCAACCTCCCGAAGCGCTCTGTTGTGAGAATGAGGCCAGAGCGTTGCCGCAAGGTTGTTGGTGTGGATATTCCTGATAGCTTTATGTCTGAAGCTTTCACGCGTCTTGGGTTTGAATTTACGCGTGAGGGTGCAGATTTCCTTGTGAAAGCTCCGACCTATCGCTTTGATATCGAGATTGAAGAAGACTTAATCGAAGAAGTCGCTCGCCTTTATGGCTACGAGAAGCTGCCTGATCGCGAACCTTTGGCTCGCGCGACGATGCTAAGCCAAAAAGAAGGTGTTCGCACCAATCACGATTTACGCTATGCCTTAGTCGATTGCGGCTATCAAGAGTTAATTAACTTTAGCTTTGTTGAACAAGAGTGGGAAGAAGATTTCGCCGGAAACAAAAATCCGATTCGCCTCTTAAATCCGATTGCAAGCCAGCTCTCGGTGATGCGCACACAGATTATCGGTAGTCTTGTTTCGATCTTGCGCTACAACTTAAATCGCAAGGCGCAAGATGTTCGCATCTTTGAGTTGGGTCGCGTCTTTTATCCCGATGAATCCGTCGAGGATGGCCCATGGACTGTTAAAGGCGTAAGACAACCCTTACACATTGCTGCTCTCGCTTATGGCGACGCACACGGCGTTCAGTGGGGTGAGGCAGCACGAGACGTCGACTTCTTTGACGTAAAGGGCGATCTCGAGCGCTTACTCTTTCCTTTGAAAGCGACGTTTGTTCCTGTGCGTCACCCAGCGTTACACCCAGGGCGCGCGGCGCAAGTCGTTTTAAATGGTAAAGAAATTGGCTTCGTCGGAGAACTTCATCCGAAGCTTTGCCAGAAGTACGCTTTACCGAAGGCCCCTGTTGTTTTCGAAGTCGATGTGGCTAGTATTCTTGAAACACCGATTCCGGCGCCAGAAGCCGTCTCTAAGTTCCAGCCTATAGAGCGCGATTTCTCTTTAGTTGTGCCTTTGAAGGTCACGTACGAGGAGATTGAAAACGCTGTCTTGGCTTTAAAGAAGACAAAGGCCGGGGAAGTAATCGAAGACTTTAAACTTTTTGACCTGTATCGACCCAAGGAGGAGCTCGAGCAAGGTGAAAAGAGCATGGCGTTTCGTTTGACGCTTCTATCCCGTGGCGAAAACGCCATGACAGAAGAAGAGGCTGAACACACGCAAAAGAAATTGCTTGAAGCGCTTTTCGCTTTAGGAATTAAGCTTAGGGCTTAAAAAGTCGATATTATTTAAAACTATAACCGTATCACGGAATAATAAAAATGGATAACAACACACTTTTGACACCACAAAGAAACGTTCTCGATGGATTGGAGGATGCGACATCGATCACAAAGATTAGTTTTGTGGATGTTCTCTACGATCGCATGGGATTTTCTCGCAACGAAGCGCAAGCCGTGGTTGATGCAATCTTTGATGAAATCTTGGCCGCCCTTGTCAAAGGAAGCGATGTGAAGCTTTCGAACTTTGGAACGTTCTGCACGCACGATAAGAAGGCGCGTCCAGGTCGCAATCCGAAGACAGGTCAGCCCTATGAGATTTCCGCGCGTCGCGTCGTGACATTTGTTCCGTCTCCTGTGATGCGTGATGCGGTTGCAAAGAGTAAGACCGCTTCGAGAACGCGTTAATGAAAATGGCTTCCTTGCCTGTGGGGTAGGGAAGCCAAACTTTTCTTCGAGGACAGCACTATGCAAACGGGAAGTGAAGAAGCGAAGTATCCGTTGCAGCACGTGTGTGATACGTGCGAAGTGCCCGAGCACGTCCTCGTTTATTGGGCCGATTACTTTCCCGAATTAAAAGACACTTCAGGGCACTTAAAGACGCTCTTTACCGAAGGCGACCTCTATCTAGTCCAACGCATTAAGAAGTGTCTTTACTCGCGCTTTATGACCGTGCAAGAGGCCCGTCGTATCATCTCTGAAGAAAATAGCGTAAGTTCTTCCCACACAGATGCTCCTCAAAGCGTAAGTGCCACAAATCAAGAAGAATCCACTCCCTCGATGCCTGTGGCTCCTGTCTTTGCTACAAGTGTTTCTCCTGAAGCGCCAAAAGATAGTTTTTCTGAGCGTATCAGCGGCGGCTTAAAGCAACTCGAAGAAGTGCTTACCGAGCAGAAAACCCGCTTTGAAGATAGCCTCACGAACCAGCGTGAAGAATTCTCTGCCGTAAAAAGCGAGTGTGCTGCGCGGCTTTCTGATTTGACGAGCGCCCTTGATTGCGCCAAAGAAAAGAACGATCAAATGCGCCGCTTAGTCGATCAAGCCATTAAGGATTTGGAAGCCTTACGCATTGACGCGTTTGGCGACAAATAGTTCGTCTTGCATCGTTAAGAAACGCGCTATTTTTGTCTATCTAAAGCATTCATTTTTACGCAAGAAAAATTGCGTTTGAAAAATGTTTTCCTGCACGATAAAATGCGCACTCTGTGTCGGGGCGTAGCGCAGCCTGGTAGCGCACTTGCATGGGGTGCAAGGGGTCGCGAGTTCGAATCCCGCCGCCCCGACCAATTCTCAAAAGTAAGGCAGAAGAAATGCCTTAGTT
>CAVEMY010000054.1:0-9686 GCA_963617005.1 Parabacteroides distasonis
ATATTCTCGCCTATCCTATTATTATTATTAAGATGGGAGACTGTTTAAAAATTGAAGCGCTTCAATCGCGGCCAAGCGTTATCAACGGTGTTTCGCTATCGCGGGGCGCTATGTGTTTCACGTGAAACATTCTTGTCTACTCTATCTATTTTTGTACATATCTGTAGCAATAATTATAACCGTTTCTCTTTGTCTCACGGTCTCGGCTATTTGCCGTCCTCTGGGCTACGGGCTAACTATATAATACACTAACCAGGCATCCCCGCAAGTGAGATTCTGATATTGTCGGTGAGCGACACAAAATCACCACTAAACGGTATTTTCTAAGATTCTCGCGTCTGCTTGCTTTTGGATATGGTACCATTCTGCCTATCCAAGAGAAAAGGCACTGATAGTTAGGGCGAATCATGCACGTGTATTTTGATATGGACGGCACTATTGCGGACTTCTACGGTGTCGAAGGCTGGTTAGAAGCCATCCTAGACGGCGATACCATGCCATACGATACCGCGCCCACGTTGGGCAATATCAAGCGTTTAGCGGCCCTGTGCGCGGCCTACAATGCCACAATCGGCGTTATCAGTTGGCTGGCGCGCGACTCCACCCCCGATTACGATAAGGCAGTGAGAAGGGCTAAGAAGAAGTGGTTAGCCGATAATTTCCCGTGGGCTACCGAGGTACACATTATCAAGCACGGTACCCCTAAACAGTTCGCGGCCAAGGCCAAGACGGACGCTATTCTGGTCGACGATGAAACGGCGAACTGCGAGAAGTGGGAGAACAGCGCCAGGGGATACCGCGCGATACACGCCCGCGATATCGACCAGATAGCCCAAGAGCTAGAACAGCTATTGCGGCGATGCACCGTTAGCTAAGCGTAGCGCGGCAACACGTTTAGAGCCAAGCCCCTGTTTTGTAGGGGCTGTTTTTTTGTGGGTAGCTAAGAAATATCACTGAAACGCTTGACAAAGAATCATCTCTAATGATAAAATCAAATCGGTAGATTATTAGATAATCGATTTTAATGATTATGGTGAAACTGTGAAACCCAAGAGAAGAAGAAAAGGGCATTGCGGCCAAACGACAAAGCGCCTAACGGCGATTTTTTCACAGAGCGCGTTATTGAAAAGTAGCACCCTCCAACCCCTGCTAAAAACAGCAGGGGTTTTTCTTGTTTCTCGCCCAACCATGGCCGCAAAGTGTGCTATAGTGTTTTTAGTCGATAGTCGAAGGCGAGCAAATAGCAAGCCAGGGGCAAGAAGAAGTCGTTACACCTTCTCTACAGTCAGCCCAAGAGAAGAAAAGAAGATATCGATTGTGTAGGAAACGTGAATTGCGGCCAATGCCTTATTCTCGCTTGCTTTTGGTCTTGAACACGCTAATATTAATAGTGTCAGTCGGGGCCAACCAGAAGGGAAAACTACCAATGGCCTATTACATGATTTTGGACACTGAGACCTGCGACAAGCACGCCCGCAAGACCTCCAAGCCCGAGCCGTGGAACGCGCTTGTTTATGACCTCGGCTTTATCGTGGTCGACTCCAAGACGTTTGAGACGGTGGACCAAGGCTCTTATGTTGTGGCCGAGACGTTTAACAATCCCCGTCTCATGAACAGCGCCTATTACGCCGACAAGTTGCCGCAATACAACGCCGGCATCAAGCTGGACGATAGCGGTGAGTGGCAAATGGTCGGCATCCTTGACCTGTGGCGTATCGTCAAAGACACCATCAAGCGCTACGATATCCGCAAGGTTTGGGCCTACAATTGCGCTTTTGACAACCAAGCGTTAAACAGCACCATCCGCCATTACTCAAACGGCTTTGCCCCCTATTTCATGCCCTACAAAGTCAAGTTCTGCGATATTTGGGATTACGCGTCTTGCATCACGGCAACCAAGGACTACATCAAGTTTTGCGGCGAGCATGGGTTCTTCACCGCGAGCGGCAACCCCAAGACCAGCGCGGAAACTGTTTACGCCTATCTCACCAAGACCCCCGATTACATTGAGCGTCACACGGCCTACGAAGACGCTGTTATTGAGTCTCACATTCTCAAATGCGCCAAGGCCAAACACACGAAGAAGCGCTCTACAATCGGGCGTGGATGGGTCGATTGCGCCAACCTCTACAAGGCTATGTAACGCCTACCAGCCCCGCTAAAAAACAGCGGGGCTTTTTCTTGTTTCTCGCTTGACTTTTGGGCCAGGTGCCCTATACTAATAATTAATCGGTGGTCGATGGTTGCCAATAGCAACCAAGAGACAAAAAAGAGCCGTCATTTATTCAGCTACAGTAAGGTATCGCCGCCATCCAAGAGAAGAGATAAGTGATTTAAATAAACATTCTAACCAATAGCAACAAAGATAGTTTAATGTTTCATGCGGCCATACCCCTATCTACCTTGCGTTTCCATGAATACTACAAATTTAAAATTCTCGGTTGACACGGATAATTTGTTGAGTATTATATTAATTGTCACGGAGGGAAAGACAAACAGAAAGGAAACCTACCATGACTTACACCGACAAGCAGATGTTCCACGCCCTCGCCAACGCCGATATGGACGCGCTCACAGCCATTTTCGGGGACAACGCCGAGGAGGTGGCCACCAAGGCTGGCCGCAAGCTCACCGCGCTTGAGAACCGTAAGCCCCGCGAGAAGGATAACAGCAAGCGTCTCGCCAACCTCGCTATCTTCACCGAGAAGGTAGCCCCCTACATCGCAGAAAACCTGTGTGTCACCGTGGCCGATATTCGCGCCCTTCTCGGGGAGGATGTGACCAGTTCCAAGGTCGGCGCTATCCTTCGCGCGGGTGTTTCCGAGGGTCTCATTGAGCGTCACGACGTTCGTTCTACGGACAACTTCGCCATCAAGTGCGGCACCTACTACACCGAGGTCGGCTATCAGTTCCCCACCAAGTAGCCGATAAACCGAAACAAACGTTTCCCCGCCTGTTAGCTGCCTAGCGCCTAACGGGCGGGATTTTTTCGCGGGCAAAGTTAACCGGGGCTAACTTGTGCGGCTAATCTTATGCCTGCGGCTAATCTTATGTAAAGTAGCGACTCTAAGCTCTTCTAAGCCCCTGTTTATCAACACGCTACCACCTACCAGGGCCAAAGCCTTAGAGCGCCTTAGAACGTCTTACAAAGCCTTACACCGCTATTTAGCACCGTCCCGGCGGAACTAAACCAGGGCCAACGAATGGCGCTAGCATGTTGGCGCTAGCGTGTTGGCGCTAGCGTCTCAAGCCCTCGCCGCAAGCCCTAACCAGCCTCGCCGAACTAGTGTTCTGTGTCGAACTGGTGTTCTATATCACATAGTCAACCTATTCTTACTTTTACTTTTGGACGGCCCGAACGAATGTTCGGGCCTAGCGTTGGGGCTAGTGAGCGCAACGCGCGAACGCTCCCCAACGCACACGCCAAGGGGGTAATTACCCAAGAGAAGAAAAGAAGGCGGCTCTAAGCCCATGCGGCCCGCCCCTTATTTACCTAGGGCAATTGCCTTATCGGGCCTTAGAACGCCCCACAGAGCGCCTAACGCGATTTTTCCCTCTGAAAGTCTTTCAGGTTTCCCCTGGGTGTTACCCTAGGTTAACTTCGCTTAAATCGCCTTACAATGGCCCGTTCTAAGGCGTTCTAAGACGCGCTATCCGCTAAGGCGTATCGCCCCACCCTACCGCCGCAACCTACCCTTAAATCGCCTTAGAACCGGCGGAAAAATAGTTGTGTTTTTCCCGTCCGGGGTATTGCGTTGCCGCTGTTTTAGCGTTACCCTACTAGGGAGGGAGGGCGGGGAATGGTGGGACAAAGTTAACCTGGGTTAACTTTTAGCCTGTTCGAACTAGTGTTCTGCTACCGCGTTGCACGAACTAGTGTTCGGGTTTCCTCCAATAGCGAACTAGTGTTCTAGTTAACCTAGGCTAACTTTACCGTTGGCCGCAAGCCCCCGCCCGCGAAGGCAGGGGCCGAACGGATGTTCTGTTTTTGGTTTGGCGCTACTCCGCGGACTCATCGCCCCAAGCGCGGCCAACCTCGGTAAGAAGACGGTAAACGCGCGTCCCCTTCTTGTAGTCGCCTACCTTACTAGTGAGCACGTGGGACTCAAAATAACCGGCCCCCAAGCCCGCGCGGGCAACGCTGGTGGCCTTCTGCGAGCTACGCAGAATCGGGAAGGCGTTCAGGATGTCGCGCGGCACAAACAGCGTGGACGGCTCCACCATGCCCGCGAACTGGTAAGCGGTCTTCTTGTTTTCCTTGGCTTCGACGGTCTCGCCCTTGGGCGCGGCCACGGTGCTAACCGCCTTAAGCGCCTTGTTAAGGACGTTCTGCGCAAGCGTGGCGTTAAGGCCCGCGCCCTCAAACAGCGGCTTCAGCGCGTCCGCGTTCTCGCAAAGAACGGTGTAGACCTGCTTGCGGGTGACCTTGCTAGTGGTGGTGGTAGTAGCCATTTCGGCTCCCTTCTGGTATCGGCGAACGGCCCTTTGCCCTTCGCTCTGATAACTACTTTATCACTACAACTTATTTCGTCAAGCGACAAAAAAATTTTATCAATATTTTGTGAAACCGCAGGTAGAAGACCCAATGGCAGACCTATCGCGTAACCCAATAGCCCAAAGTGGTTAAATGTTTTATTGCGGCCAGGGGTACACGTGTTCTGTTCGCCGCCCACCGCCGTTTCTCTACCGTTCGCGGACAACCTCAAATTCCCGCTTGACACCGGGCCGGGAACACGGTATATTATAATCACAGTCAAGGCAGAGACGGGGATACCCGCCGAGGGTCTGAACCGGGTAGGCTGGCGTCTGACATAGCTCCAGTAAGGCAGGAAAAAAACAGAACACGCGTTCGAAGTTAACCTAGGCTAACTTTCAGGTTTCTGAAATATGAACGTATGCTCATATGTTCACGTGTTCATGGGTCTGTCAACCCTCTATAGGCTCCCTCGCCGTAACCCCCTGGACCCTCTATAGGCGCTTTGGCCGCAACCGTTGAAAATTTTTTTGCCGCTATAGGCGATTTTGGCGTGATTATCCAATAGCAGAGATGTGTATAGAAGCCAAGAGAAGAAAGAAGTGCGGCAAAATATGTTAACATTGTGTTAAATGTGTCTTTAAAAACCTTGACAAATCTAAAAAAGTGGGTATAATAACCATTGGCCGCAGAAAAAAATCTTAGAAATTTTTAAAATTTTTTGGAATTCTCGGTATAAAAAGATGTGTTTTGTGGTATAATATGCTTATATCAAGTAAACAGTGTTTCTCTATCTCCCGTCAAGAGATTGCGGGAGGGGCGGTTGAACGGCCTCTATAGGCCCTCTTCGCGTAACCGTGCCACGGTTCCCTGACCCTTGTGACGCAAGGCTTTGGCCTAGCGAGACTTGAATGATTGCCCAAAGGGGTAAGTCGAATATCAGGGTTTGCCTAGTATATAGGCTTCATGCGGCCATTCCCCCGTGTCTAAGGTCTTGCACATGGAGCCATATGCTAGTATAGGCGCTCTGACTGTAAGTGCTTGAAGAACTAGTAGCAGAAGGGTATTCTTCCCCTTGCGCCGCAAAAGAGGGATAATAGGTGAGCGTAAGGAGCCGATAACAGCATAGGCTCCTTACCCGTAGCTATTGGATACCCGCAAGAAAAAATAAACCCCTAGAGGCTCAGCCAATAGGGGTGTCCCAAGGGGCGGGTGAGGGACGTAATTATTTTTTTTATCACCTTCTATAGGGAAAGCTATGGACTTCGTTAAAGAGATTAACGCAACAGACGGCACAACGAATCAAAGGAAATAGTACTTGTTGGGCGAACCCTTGGCAACAACCTTCTCCACCTTGTTCTCCTTGGCTAGGCGGGTAAGGTAATAGGAGGCCTTGCGGGTGTTCCAATCGTCAGGGGCCTCGCCAAGGGAGTTGATGCTATCGGCCAAGTCCTTGGCGGTGACGGCGTGCTCCTCGTCGTAGAACTTGGTGGCCATGTGCTTAGCGACCATATCGAGGTTAGCCGCGGTATGGTTGGAGGAGTTCTCGGAACGCTCGATATATTTGCGGCAAAGGGTGATTACCTCCTCGTCCTCGGGCATAGCGGCCATGATGCGGCGGTAGATATCGACCTGGGACATGCTTCCTTCTTCCTCTTGGGTTCGCTTGTTCGTCCTATTGGGCTTCTTACTGTATATATTATAATATAGAAACATGGCATCTGGCTAGTAATTAATTAAAAATGAGATTTGTATAAAAAATGAAAAAGTTGAAAATGAATGTTAGGTTGAAAACGAGATTTACCACGGTTTTTCGCTTGCTCCGCGAGTTTCAAAATGAAAATCGACTGTGTTCCTTTGGGGGGATTTCAAAATGAAAAAGGACAGCAAAAGCCGAGAAAAAAATTGTCTGGGTTCGGACTAAATACTGAACATGGTGTTCAAAAACAAGGGTTGACAGGGGCGCACACCACTTTCACCATTCAACACATCACTACCGCGCCATTCCGCGCCATTCCGCCGTGTTCAACACCATTTCACCAACTACCGCACCATTCAACACCATCGCCCCGTGTTAACCTCCACCATCACCGTTCCGCTGTGTCCCGTTATCGCGATTAACATTCCCCTCGTTCGGCGAAACCTTCGCACGCCCTCTGACCTTGCCTTTTACCCTTAGCCGCAAGATTTTTCCCCTTGCCTACCCTCTTTTGGGAATCATTTTCCCACACCTTTTCCCCAATCCCCTTGGAACCGTTCTTGCTTCCCTTCCCCCCCTAGGCCGTTCCCGCCGTCTCTCACCGATACACTTTCCTCTTCTCCGCTCTTTTTCCGCGTGAGTCCTTTTCCCGTCCTTTTACGGCACGGTTACGGGACGGTACGTTCGACGTCCGAGCCTGTTGAAAACACTCCTTTCCAAGAAAGAAAAAAGAAAAGAACCAAAAGAAAAAAGAAAGAAAGAGAATAACGCTTTTAGAAGAGTTTTTACGGCAAACAACATAAAACAATATATAACACACAGCCTATAAGAGTTAATTAATTCAACCGCAGTGAATGAAATGAACGTAGGTTGAATTAATTAACTCTAGTTAAAAAAGCTTAACTTCGTTAAGCTTTTTTAACGCGTTGTTTTAGCTACGCTAAAACAACGCTAATAATATATATTGAGTTGTTGAGAAGAACATTACGTCCTCCAATAGTGAACAAAGATGAACATACCTGAATAAAGATATCCTCCCAATGTGAATTGCGTAATCCCAACATCATTGGGATAATACGAAACCTATTGGGAAGATACAGATAATATAATATATATAATATATATAGCAGCATATACACAGCAGACTAAGAAGAAAGGTACTTGCGGCCAGAGGAATAAAAGTGTCTTTGCTTCTCTCCTGCCCGATAAGCGGGAAGCTCTGTCTCCTTTCTATACGAATAAAGCCCTCCTCCCCGTTGAAAAGGGAAGAGGGCTTCTTTTTTGTTTAAAGAGGGTGTTAGGCCTCTGCCACCGCTTCCTCGGCCAAGCGGCACATGGCCCGCAGGAGCTTCGGCACCTTGCGGAAAACGGTGCGTTCCTCCTTGGTGTCCGCGAGAATCACCTTCTTGGACCAGCGTCTCGGCACGGACGGGTACATAGCCACCTCCCACACGTCTTCCTTGGAGGGGCAAGGCCGCACGTACCAAGAGGTGCCGAGAAGCGTTTGGTACCTGCGGCCAGGGAGCAGGGTGCCGTCCGGTAGCCTGGTGTGCGCCGCGAGCACCTTGCACCCGTCCCCGTACATGATGTTGTCCAGCTCGAACAGAACCTTGTCGACCGTCTCCCTCTCCATTGCTCCTTCTTTCTCTTGGGTGTTTTCTCTCTCTTGGCCGTCCTTACTCGGCCAAGGGCAAGGGGCGGGGAACGAGACGGGTGTTCTCGGACATGTGGCGGGAGATGTCCTCCTTCACCTTGTCCTCGTCCCCGAACTCGAAGGTGGCGGGGGAGAGGAACCCGACGTGACCGTTGATGTAGTAGGTCACCGACATGCTGTCCCTGGCGACGCTGCCGCAATCCTGCCTTTCCCCTTCCTTGGTGTAGGCGAAGTACCTGGGGCCGTTGTTGGCGTTGCCGATGAACCCCAGCTCCAGGAAGGCGTTGCGGGCGGCGCAGACGATGTACTCGATATCTACCATGTTCTCTCCTCTTCTCCTCTTGTTATATATATTATAATATATATAGGTGGCGGCTGACCAGAGGGTGAGTGCGGGCTAGAGGTTGGTGTTTGCGGCCAAAGGGGTCTGTGAGCCGCTAGGAGGCGCTCACAGGGCTTTCAAAGATGTTGGTGCCGGTAGATACCGATTTCCTCTCTAACATGTCTTCAAAGGCTTGCCGCATCTCTTTATCCGTCTTTCCCGCGGCACGAAAGCAACTCTTATAGAGTTCCCACCCCTCCTCGTCCAGATGATTGAAAAAGAACTTGTCTCGCGCCCTTCTCTTCCGGGCGTTCTCGTCCGTCTCCTCCTTAATCAGCTCCAGGACGCGCTCGCCGGACTCTTTCTCTGCGCGAATCCGCTCACGACGGCCGTTCACGCAGGAGATTGTCTCCGCCGCGTCCGCTAAGGCGGTGCCCACCTCTTTCAACGTGGTGTCGGCCATGCCCAGGTCCATCGCCCGCAGGCACTCCGCGATGCCTTGGATGAACCCAAGGTTCGCGCTCATGACGGAGTCGCAATCGGCGCTGCTCCAATTTTTGCTGGCAAGGTAGATATCGTGTTCGTTGCCCGTTGGTGTCATGTTACCTTCTTTCTCTTGGGGACAGATATAAATACACTATATCCTCTTCCTTGCGGCCTGTCCAATAGGAAAGTGTTGACATTGGCTTTCTCCCTAAGATAAAATGATACCGAGATATTCCGTATATATAAGAAAGGAAAACGAGAATGGACAAAGAATACTGCGATTTGCGGCAAAAGATAAACGTTGCCAGGCGTTTCCTCAACCTGGCGGAAAGCAGTGCCGAGGAAGGCTTCTATGACGTTGCTTGGAACTATCTCCTGAGCGTGTCCGTCCTCACCGACCAATATCACGCTATTTACGTCAAGGAGCCTGCTGAGGCCTCTTCTAAGGCTCGATACAATAAAGATGGTGACCATGTGCGGCCGAAGGTAGATTAGGCCCTTGGGCGCTCCCACAACCGCTCACAGGCTATGTCCCAACCATTCGCCGCACGAGACAACGGTTTCTTTGCTCTTGGGTGAATTCACGGTGGACAAAGGCTCCCCGTAAGATATATAATATACCCATAAAGTGAACCCAATAGCAAAAGGAGAGATATATGCGGCTAAAGGAAAAGATTGTCCGCACGCCTTCCGTCTACTCGATGACGGATGCCGAGGTGTACGGCGTGTTCTTCTGGTGTTGCGTGGACGATGCCCGCAATTTCAACGCTACCGTTGGCGACGAGTCCGCCTTGGAGGATTTCGAGAAGAGCTTCTTCTCTTGGACCTTCGTCCGCAACGACCAGTATCTCCCGCAGCGGCCCGTGGACAACGACGATTACATCGCCAACCTTCTGTTCTGGGTGGACGACGAGTCCGGAAAGCCGGGGTACGTCTTCCGGGTGCGCGCGGAGGACGAGGGCTTGAAGTGCGCCCTCTACTCCACGAAGGAGGCCTGCCCGGGCCGCTCCGAGTTCCACCATGTCTGCACTTGGAGGATTCCGCGCGTCGA
>CAVEMY010000055.1:0-9506 GCA_963617005.1 Parabacteroides distasonis
AGCGTTGTTTCAAGGCTCTTGACCCAAGGCCCCATCGGCAAGAATTCGCAGTTTGAATGAAAGTTATGGGCTCCCGTGAAGTAATTGGGCGTAAGAATCCCTTTCGAGGAAATGAAAGATCCATCGGTTCCCCCTCGCATAGCAATGGTCTTAGGCGTAACGCCAACAATTTCTAGCGCTCGGTATAGGTAATCGATTCCAATTCGATTTTCTTTTGTAACGGCATCGGCAATGTTGGCGTAGACATCCGTTTCTTTGTAACTAATCTCAGCTTTCGGGTGCCGAACTTTCAGGAATTCGACGGCCTTTTCTAAAAGGGCTTTCTTTGCTTCGTATCCAGTTTTGGAATGGTCACGAATATTGAATTCAATACGAGCCTTCGAAGGTCCTCCTTCGATATATTTCGGGAGGATGAAACCTTCACGCAGTTCCGTGAATTCAGGCATTTCGCCGCGATCTAAGAGATTTAAGAAGTCGTGAGCGACCATTACGGGATTCACTAGCACGCCCTTAGAAGACATTGGGTGCGCAGAAACGCCCTTAATGCAAAGTGTTGCGCTTCCTGCATTAAAGGTTTCAAAAACCACTTCGCCTAATTCACACGAGTCAATCGTGTAGGCAAACTCAACGGGGAACTTTGTGAAATCAATTTTCTTTGCTCCCCGAAGCCCGATTTCTTCATCAGGTACGAAAGCGACATAGATATCCCCATGCGGGCGGTTTTCCTCGACTACGATACTTAACGCTGTCATAACGTTTGCTATGGCACTCTTATTGTCTGCGCCTAAGACAGAGGTGCCATCCGTGACAACAATGTCATCACCTTTGTAGCGTTCAACTTCGGGGTGGTCAGCTACACGCATCCAAATGTCTTTTTCTGGGTTAAGACAAATGTCTCCGCCCTGGTAATTTTTAATGACTTGCGGGTGAATCTCTGGGGAAAGTCCACAATCGACCGTATCCATATGGGCGCACCAGCCAACGGCAGGCGCCGCATTACCTTCGGGAAGATTGGAAGGAAGTTTTCCCGTGACAACAGAAAACTCTGAGACCTCGACATTCTCAAACCCGAGCGACTTAAGCTCTTCAGAGAGAAGCTTGGCGAGCTCGAATTCTTTCGGATTACTTGGCACAGTTTTTGCCTTTGGGTCGCTTTGTGTGGGAATTGCGACGTAGCGCAAAAAGCGTTCTAAAAGTGCTTCTTTCTTATCCATAGTTGCCAATGACCTATCAAAAGGGAAAAAGGGCCAGTGTCTTTAAGACAACAAAGAACTGGCCCGAAAAGGATAAACAAAAGTTATGCCGTAAAGATGTACAAAATAATCAGCGTCACAAAGGCGGCAGGCGCCGTGCGTTTGACGATTTCAACGGGGCTTACGCGAGCAACGCCCGCTAGGAGAATGACACCACCCGCAAGCGGCGAAGAAATACGTCCGAGGCCAGCAGAAATCATCGCGAGATACCCTAAGCCATCGATTGTGAGACCAAAGGATTGCGCGTGAGGTGTCACGGCTTCGTTAAAGGCAAAGGCCGCAGCGTCGCCCGATCCTGTTAAGACGCCCAAAATGTAGGGGCCAGCACTGCCGCCAATCTTGGCGATTTCGTTGGAGTGCTTTAAGAAATCGACAAAAAGATCGATAACACCACAGGCACGAAGACCGGCTGCGAAAACGCCCGCAGCGATGATGATGCCCATAATGTTGGCGTATCCCTTACCCATACCGTCAAAGAACTTCTTTGTGACTTCCTGTGGGTCAGAGCGCGTTACAGCAAGCGCGTAAATCATGCCAACGAGCATGGCGGTCGCAACAGAAATCTTCACAGACGGAATCCAGATCGCAAAGACAAGAAGGAGCGCTACTGGAACGAGAGGCGCAATGGCGTAAAAGACGTTGGGCGACTCAGGAAGCGCACTCGTTGTTTCACTTTGGAAGTCCCCAAAACCTTCTTTTTTGTAATCGCCGTAAATGACGCAGACTAAGGTAATGAGCACGATGCTTGCTAGTCCCAAAGAAAGCGTCATCATTGAGTGAGCGCCAATAAAATCAATGACTTCAATTCCTGCGAGTTTGGCGATAAAGGGGTTGTGAGAGACCCCAGGGTTTAAGTAGGCTGGCAACATGCAAGAGCCAACAGAGGCCGCGGCTAAGCTCGGACGAAAGCCCGCACGCACCAAAATTGGAACCATTGTGGGTGCAACGGATGCGCATAGGCCAGCAGTTGATGGAATGGCGATGGCGATAACGCTTGTCACAGCCATGCAAGCCGGAAGTAAGAAAAGCCCCAATTTCTTTAAGGGGCGCGTGAGAAGTCTTACTAGATGGACGTCGCACTTAGTTAAAGAGACGACAGCCGCAAAACCCATAGCCGAGCAAATCGCGATAATCAGTGACCCATTGGTCATTGACTTATCGAATTGCTTGAAGGCCATCATGGGTTGCAAAGAAATGAGCGCCATAACTAACCCTGAGGTAAGTAACACGAGGCGTGTTTCCCAGCGTCTTATTAAGGCGTAGATTGTTGCTATGACGACCGCTACAGCGGCCCAAACAGTCCAACTCATACGAAACCTCCTTCGGTTTTGCCATGTTTATCACGCACGGGAAGTAGCGGTGCGTGGCCTTCTATCCCCACGAGGGCAAGAGCGGTTAAAAGAATGAGTTCTGGCCCTAGGTGAGTGTCTTTCATTTCAAAGTATTCTTGTAGCGTATGGGCTCCAACGCCAACTCCCCCAGCGCATAGGCAGCTAGCAGGAATTCCAAGGCTAATCGGAGCGTTGGCATCTGTCGAAGAGAGTGCATAGCTTTTAAGAGGAATGCCTAAAGCGGATTGCGCTGCTCTTGCGCATTGCAGCACGGGGCAGTCAACGGGGCGCGCGCCAGCAGGGCGATTGCCAATCTGCGTTTTTGTAAGTTTCACTTTCTTTAATTCATCGGTGATGCCCCAAATGGCGTTTTCCTCCGCCACTCCCGCCTCAAAAGCATCCAAAATCGCCTTCTCGACTTTTAGGAGTTCGTCGTTATCGGCACTACGCATATCAATATCGACTTCGCAGTGACCAGCGATGGTGTTAACAGACTGCCCGCCTGTGATCTTTCCGATGGTAAAAGTTGTCTTGGGCTCAGTGGGCACTTTTATTTTGGCAACAGCGGCTCCCGCAAGACAAACGGCGTGGATGGCGCTCGGGGCTTTCCCGAAGTCGGAAAACGAGTGCCCTGCAGGGCCATCAACGGATAAGCGCCACCTATGTGCGCCAACGCCGCCATAAAGAAGTCTTGTGACATCGGAACTGTCGATGGCGATAAAGCCATCGATTGGATAGTTTGCCGTGACAAATTTTGATCCACGGATATCGCCGTTACCTTCTTCGCCTACCGTTCCGATAAACCAAATATCGCCTTCGGTTTCGATTTGATTCGTTTCTAGACACCGAAGGACTTGCAACATGGCTCTAAGTCCTGAGCAGTTGTCTCCAATCCCAGGGGCGCGATAGATGTTTCCTTCCTTTTTTACTTTGACGTCAGTGCCAGCGGGGAAAACAGAATCCGTGTGCGCACCAAAGACAAGAAGAGGAGCGGGAAGTCCTGCCTTTGAGAGGCGGCCAGGCCTTTTTCCTACAACGTTGCCAATCGCATCGATTGATACATCGCTTAGCCCGTAGGCTTTCATGCGTGAGGCGACTGAGGCGGCGCGTTTAGCCTCTTCAAATGTCGGCGATGGAATTTCACAGAGCTCGACTTGCTCGGCCATGGCGCGATCTACTTCGCTTTCTGCCTGAGTAAGGGCCTTTTGAACTTTCGGAAGGTTTTTGATTGACTCAATTGCAGCCGTGACGGCTGGGTTTACCGCAGGAAGCGATGACGGGTCCATAGATGTCTTCTCCTTAGAAAAAGTGAGAAAAGGGAAGAGGCAGCTATTTTTTAAGGAATTTAATTTCCTTTCCCGAAAAAAGAGAGGCCTCTTTTTTCAATCCATAGGGCCATTATAGGGAGAATCTTCTCTTTTTCTTCAGGGATTTTCCCCCACTTTCGTTACAAAGCGAAGACGACGATTGATGGTAAGTGCTTCTTTCGCGTGAGTTCCCTCAGAGAATAGGCTTAAGTGAGTGTTTTAAAAAGCGTTCTTGGCTCTCTGCGGCTATACTAAGCGCTTAATTTTGAAAATGGGGTAATTCCCCTTGTTGTAGGTAAAGGCGTCGTTTAAGAAAGATGGAAGCGTTAATGGATTTTTTTCTTTGGGCAGTTAGTCGTATTCCACTTTCTGGATTGCGTAGTGTTGGGGGCTTCTTTGGCGGTCTCTCGTACGACGTTCTACCCAAATATCGCAAAAAGATTCTCAATAATTTAGAGCGTATCGGATTAGCAAAAGAACTCGGTCGTGAGTCTTCGCGCCACACAGGAATGCTTTCTCTTGAGACGGCGTGGATTTGGGGTCGGAGTAATAAAGAAATCGCTGAGGCAGTCGAATTCGATCCGGCAGGATTAGAAAAGTTTCGCTCCTTTTTAGCCGAGGGTCGCAGCATCATTTTGATGACGCCGCACATCGGGGGCTTTGAAGCGATTCCTGTGGCAATTTATGAAGCGGCTTTAAAACCTGCGGGAAAAACACTATCCATTCTTTATCGCGAACCCAAGAATCGCCTCATTCGTCCCTTTGTGAAGCGTAGTCGTTGCCGAGAAGGGATGGACCCGTCGCCTGCGGACCTTTCTGGCGTTCGTAAGATTGTTCGCGCGATGCGTAGTGGCGGCGTTCTCGGATGTTTGCCCGATCAAGTCCCGGGACGGGGCGAAGGTGTTTGGGCTGACTTTTTCGGTCGTAAGGCATTTACGATGACATTTCCGATGAAAATGGCCAAGCAATTTAATGCCGTTTGCGTTGTGATGACATCGGTGCGGCGTAAGGAAGGCGGCTGGAAGATTTATACGGATGTGATGCCAGAGGCCGCAACAGGAGACGCTCTCGTTGATGCCGAAAATATGAACCACGCCATCGAACGAGCAGTAAGAAAGTTCCCGGAGCAGTACCTGTGGAATTACAACCGCTACAAAGGCGTCTCAAGCGCAAGAAGCTACGCCAACGATAAGGAATCCAACGATGCAAACCATTAACAATATGGTTGGTGCTCTTGGCGTTTCGATTGTTAAGAGCTTTGCGGGTATGCCGATGGCAAAGCGCCATAAATTAGCGAAACTCTTGGCGCCTCTTTTTTGGTACGTCGTCCCGAAAAGGCGTCACATTGCGCTACGCAATTTGGAGCTTTGTTTCCCAGAGATGCCAGAGGCTAAGCGCGTAGAAATCGCAAAAAGTCTTTGCCTAAATATTGCGCGCACCGCTATCGATCACGGAGACCTTTGGGCAGGAACCGTCGAGCAAGTACGAAATCTTGTGAAAATCGAAGGCCTTGAAAACATCACCAATGAAGCCGGTCACCCGCTTATGGTGATTGCTCCTCACTTTTTGGGGCTTGATGCGGCTGTCACCGCGCTTTCTACGCACGTAAAAGGGGCGGGTCTTTATCAAAAGCAAAGAAATGAGGCCTGGGATAAAGCCGCTTTAGAGGGAAGGCGTCGCTTTAACGATTCGATTTTGATTCCGAAAACGGGCGCTGGGATGGATGATGCGAAAAAAATCATTCGCCTGATTCGCCAGAATCTTCCTTTCTATTATCTCCCTGATATGGATTACGGTAGGCGCCATTCGGAATTTATCGATTTCTTCGGTGTGAAAGCCGCTACCGTGACAGCTGCGAGTAAACTTGCGCGCCTTTCAGGAGCGAAAGTTGTTTTCTGTGTCACGGAGATGACCGAAACCGGTTACACGGTTCATGTCACAGAACCATTAGAAGATTTTCCAACGAAAGATGCAATTGCCGATACGATTCGTATTCAAAAAGAAATTGAAAAATGGGTTTTGAAATTCCCCGATCAATACTTTTGGATGCATCGTCGCTTTAAAACGCGCCCCTTGGGCGAGGCGAGTCTTTACTCCTAAATTAGGGAGGCTTCAAAATGCTGCAATTTACAAAAATGCAGGCGACTGGAAATGACTTTATCGTGGTCGATGCCACAAAAAAGCCACTACGGCTAAGTGCTGGGAGAATCCGTTGCCTTGCAGACCGCCACTACGGGATTGGTTTTGATCAACTCTTGGTGGTAAAAAATGTAAAAAAGTGCGATAGCGATCGCGCAGATTTTGGCTATCGGATTTTTAATGCTGATGGAAGCGAAGCGGAGATGTGTGGCAATGGAGCTCGTTGTTTTGCGCTTTTTGTTCTCAATCATGGATTGACGGATAAAAAGACAATTACCGTCAAAGCCAAACACGGGCTTATTACGCTTGAGAATTTAGGGGGGAACGCGGTGCGTGTGAACATGGGAAAGCCCCGTTTTTCGCCCGTTGATATTCCTTTTTTGCCTCAAGGTTTTGAAAGAAAAGAGCAAGGAAATGCCACGCTTTTTAAGCTAAAGAAAAATGACGAGGATCTCTGGTTCGGTGTAGCGAACATGGGAAATCCTCATGCGATTTTCTTGGTTGAAAAGACTTCGTGTGCGCCCCTTGGGATCATTGCGAAAACTTTGAAACAAACGCAAGCCTTCCCCGAAGACGTAAACGTCAGTGTCTTAGAAGTGCAAACGAAAGAATCGGCGATTTTGCGCGTTTGCGAAAGAGGTGTCGGCGAGACGCTTGCCTGCGGCTCGGGGGCGTGCGCCGCGTTTTCTCTTGCCCATCAGATGGGAAAACTTGGCCAAAAAGCCACAATTCAAATGACTGGCGGCCGAGTGACAGTTGAAATTGATTCAGCGGGCGACGTCTTTTTAACCGGACATGCCGTTGAGGTATTTACTGGGTGCATCACGGTGTAAAGAAAAGAGAAGTCTATGATTGATGTCGTACTCAAAAAAGGAAAAGAAAAAAGCTTATTGCGTCGTCACCCTTGGGTTTATGACACAGCGATTGCCCGTGTGTTGGGTAGCCCTGAGCCAGGCGACCTCGTTCGCGTGCTTTCTTCAGCAGGCGACGCGCTTGGCGTCGGTGGGTTTTCTCCAGCGTCAACTCTGCGTGTTCGCATGTGGTCGTTTAATGCCAATGACGATGTGGCGTCTTTAGCCTTTTTAGAAAAGCGCTTAACGGAAGCTATCGCAGCGCGAGAGTTACTTTTAAAGCGCACCACAGCAAGGCGCCTTGTTTTTGCTGAAGCCGACGGGATTCCAGGCTTTATCGCCGATCAATATGGCGATTGGGTTGTTACGCAATTTCAGAGTGCAGCCTCAGAAAAGCGACGCGAAGAAATCGTCTCCCTTTTAATGAAATTAACGGGAGCAAAGGGCGTTTTTGATCGGTCTGATGCCGCCACCCGCCAAAGAGAGGGGTTAGAGCTTCGAGTCGGGGCGCTAGCTGGAATTGAGCCGCCTGAGAAAATTGAAGTCGTTGAAGATGGTGTTAAATATGGCGTTGATGTTCGTGTGGGACACAAAACCGGGTTTTACATCGATCAAAGAGAAAGTCGACTTGCCGCGCAACGGATTGCAGCCGAATTTCGCGAGAAAAATGGGCGTGGATTACGTGCCTTAAATTGCTTTTGTTACACAGGTGGGTTTTCTTTAGCGCTTGTCGCGGGGGGCGCAGACGCTGTCGATAGTGTCGATAGTTCAGCCGAGGCTTTATCGCAGGCGAAAGACAATGTCGCTCTTAACGGGTTTTCTGAAGAGAAGTTTCACTGGTACCAAGAAGATGTTTTTGAATTCTTAAAGAAAGCCAACGCTACTGGTAAGGTCTATGATTTAGTGATTCTCGATCCGCCGAAATTCGCTTCGAGCCACTATCACGTCGATCGCGCGGCAAGAGCCTATAAAGAAATTAACTTAAAAGGGATGCGGCTTTTGAGAATGGGCGGCCACTTGATGAGTTTCTCCTGTTCGGGGGCTGTGGACGTTGACCTATTTCAAAAGATTCTCGCAGGAGCCGTTTTCGATGCAAGAAAGGATGCGTGGGCAGTAGAGCGTTACGGAGCCGGTGTCGACCATCCGCTTCTTATGACGTATCCTGAAGGTGAATATTTAAAGGGAATGCATCTTGTGATGCGTTCCGATTAGGACAAATACAATGCAAGAAGATAATTTGGGATTAGCAGCAGAACCAGAAATCCCAGTGACAATTCTCACGGGGTTCTTGGGTGCTGGAAAAACGACGTTACTCAATCGAATTCTCACAGAAGACCACCGTCACAAAATCGCTGTCATCGAAAATGAATTCGGTGAAGAGGGAATCGATAACGAACTGCTTGTGCAAAACGACAAAGAGCAGATTGTTCAAATGAACAATGGTTGCATCTGCTGCACGATTCGTGGAGACCTTTCAAGAATTCTCACGAATCTTCGTCTGCGTCGAGACCGTGGAGAAATTGACTTTGACCGTGTTGTTATCGAAACAACGGGAGTGGCAAATCCTGGTCCCGTGTGTCAGACATTTTTCATGGACGACGCGATTGCCTGCTTTTATCGCTTAGACGGTGTTGTCACAATCGTTGATGCTAAGTACGGCAACAAAACGCTTGATGAGCAGCCTGAGGCAAAAGACCAAGTCGGCTTTGCAGATCGCATCTTTGTCTCGAAAACCGATCTCGTTACTCCTGAAGAGTTCGAAGCGCTAAAAGAGCGCCTCGTTTCAATTAACCCACGTGCTCCTATTGAAGCGGTTCACATGGGAGAAGTTGCCGTCGATAAGGTTCTCGATATCTACGGCTTTAACATGAATGACATTCTCGAGATTGATCCTGCGTTTTTCTCGGCAGTGCACCCGCATCATCACAACGATGACGTGAAGGCCTTTGTCTTTGAGTCGAAAAAGCCATTTCACCCCATCCGCTTTGAGCAATATGTTCAAAGTTTGGTGAGTGTGTATGGTCAGGACATGCTTCGCTATAAGGGCGTGATTTATTTCCGTGAGACACGGCGCCGCATGGTGTTCCAGGGTGTGCATATGGTCTGTAGCGCTGATGCTTTAGGCGAGTGGGGAGATCGGGAGCCAGAAAACAAGATTGTTATTATTGGTCGTAATCTGCCGAGCGACGCAATCATCAAGGGTTTTGAAAGTTGCTTGGCTGGCGACGATGAACCCCTTGTCACGGGCCAATAAGGAGTAGCGATGTCCACACCGGGAATGGATCCAAGACTCGCGCACTTAGCCGAGCTTTTCTCAAGCCTACCGGGCTTGGGGCCGCGCTCGGCTGCGCGCCTAGTCACAGAACTTCTTACAACGCGAATCGATATCGCGCGTGAGATTGTTTCGGAACTAAAAGAGGCCATTCCCCGCGTCGGACACTGTCGCTCTTGTAATACCCTTTGCACGGAAGACCTTTGCCCGATTTGTGCAAGACCCGAGCGAGATAAGACAATCATTTGCGTTGTCGAAAGCCCTTCGGACATGATTGCAATCGAAGAATCCGTTGCTTATAGCGGCAGTTACTTCGTTTTAATGGGGCGCGTTAATCCGTTAAAAGGCATTGG
>CAVEMY010000056.1:0-9323 GCA_963617005.1 Parabacteroides distasonis
GTGTCAAAATATAAACAAACAAAGCCGCTATTAAAGCTCCAAAAATTATGTAGATTTTCATTTTTGCACCTCGCTAGAATTCTCATCTTTGAAAAGCGATGAATTCAAATCCATTTTTTTCAGTAAATGTATATCCTCAACTAGCTGTTTTACTTCGCCCTCGCTGTCAAGTCCGTTGTCTTTGTCTATCAAAAGTGCCACCAAAACTTGATTATCAAGGTAAAATTTCACATTAAAACTAACGCTTAAAACAAAGAAAAACACGATTAAAACCCTGCAAAATGCCGTTAAATTCATTGTTTCGCCTCTTTTTTTAGTGAAATTATCTTGTGGATAAATTCCAAAATCCTATCAATGCCGTAAAGTGCCACCGCTGCTGCGATTGCTACTCTTATTATATAGCTAATTTGGCTAAAATAAGATAGCAAGGCAAATACGATTAAGCCCGTGATTGCACTTGTCAGCACTACATCAATGCCCCTTAAATACCTCGTGCGATTGATAATAGCCTTTTTATTTTCATCTTGTGGCTCGTTCGCTAGTTCGTTTTCAGTCCTTGCAAACCTTATAAAACCGCATAAAACGCCCATCAAAAACAAAGGCAAGGCTTCTATAAAATATATTTCAAAGTTCATTTAAAAGTTCCTTTTGCTCGATTTTTATAAGATTTATTAAACGGCTTAAAAAGGACATTCTATCCTCTTTTGTGAATTCCTTAATGTGCCTCTTATAATACTCGTGCCAAAAGTAACTCATTCAAACAACCATTCAATAATAGCAGCACTCGTTACCACGCAGCTAAAAACGATAAATCCCCAAAGTGCGTGATTTATAAACTCATAAATTCGCCTTGTGTAGCTGTGCTTAAATTCGCAGTGGTATTTACCGATTAAAAACCACCGAAACAAAAAGGCGTAATATCTCACGCCCTTTTTACACACTAATTTTTTGTAAAACTTCCCATCACTAGCCCTATAAATAAGGCTTTGCACCTGCTTTTTATTATAAAAATAAAAAATCACAAGCCCCAAAACCAAAACCCCCGCTAAAATCAGCAAAATTACAAAAAAATCACTCATCTTTCAGCCTTTCAGCTCGTCTTTGGCGAGAAGTAGTTTATCGCAGGGCTGACATTCGCCCCGTTGTAACTCGTGCAAAGGTAAAAACGCCCGATTATAGCGTTGTTTGAAATCTGCTTTAAAATCACGGCGGCGTTGTTCGTGCTACCGCTGACATAGTGAAAAGTCCAAGTGCCGCTATCATTCATCGTAATCGTGCTTTTGCCACTTTCAGCATACTCAAGCTCCAAGTCGCTAATGGGTATGTTTGTAGTTACCTCAAAGGTTTTATCCTCTTTGCTTGATAAAAGCAAATACTGCTCGGCGAAATGGAATTCATACCACCCCGTTGGGCGTGCTTCAAGTGCTGCTATCCTTGCCTCAAAGTCCGTGTCGGCTGCACTTCTTGCTGTCGTCTCCTCTGTGAGTTTAACAAGTGCATTATTTATAGCCGCATCCCTTGCCGTCTCCTCTGCTGCGATGGCTGCTAGCAAATCCGTTTTATCTTGCGTGATTTTCGCCTCGACTTGTGAGAGTGAGGCTTTGTTTGTATTGATTTGCGTAACGAGTGCTGCCGTTATGCCGCTGTCGATTGCGTTTTGCTGTGCCGTTGTTGGCATAAAGCCCGCCCCGCTTGTGAATTCTTGGAAAAACACCCAAACCGCCCCGTCAAAATTGTATCTAACATCGTTGCCGTTGTGTGTCGTGTCCTTTTTAACCACTGCGTAATCGTTCTTTGTCGGCGTTGTAGTCGCTCCCAAAGAGTAATGAGGTCCTGCTGTGAGTGCTGCTAGGCTATCAAAGCCGTTGCCGTCTGCATCGGCTGAAATCGCCCTTGCACTTGCTGTGGCTACTTGATTTTTAACAAATTCTTGGCTTGCAAGTTTGTTCGTGTCCGTTGCATCCGTTGGGATTTTGTTTTCAAGCTCCAAAATGCTATCTTGGATTTGCTTGTCGCTGTTTAAAAGCGAGGTTTTAACGGCATTTACATTTTGAGTAAGGGCGGTCATATTTTTTTGAAGTTCGCCCCCCGTAGTCGCCACCGCTGCTGCTACATCGCTGATTTTAGTATCAACTTGGCTTTTGTTGTAGTAGTTTGTGAGATTTGCACCGCCACCGCTACCATAAACACCGCTTTCAAGGTCTTTTTTTAGCTTTGTGAGTTCTTGCAAAGAGTTAAAAAGATATTTTGACATTTTAGTTCCTTTCTACTGCTCGACTGGACTTCGCCAAGTCTCGTCTTTTTTGTGTCCGCTACCATCGGCGTTTGAGCCTGAATAATTTGTGCCAAAATTAGACATACGCTTATCTATGTTAATTTTGCCTTTCCAAGTATCCACAAATTCCTTGCGGTTAAAATTGCCGTCCTTGTCTCGCTTATTTAAAGCCTGAATTAGCTGTTGATTTTCAATGTAAGCATCAATCACGCTTTTAGGCACTTGTCCGCCAAGTGCTCTTATGTTTTGAATTTTGCTATCCAAAACTATGCTATTCTTTTTTAGCTGTGCTGCCATCAGCGAGGCTTGTGCCTCTTCATTTCTGCTGCTGTGTCCTAGCTGTTCCATTAGCCTTTTTTGCGTGTATTGATTAGGCTTGCTGCCCCCGCTTTCATCAATAGCCGCCGCAAAAGCCATTCCATTTTGCAAAACCCGGTATTGATTGTTTGTGTCGCTTATCGGCATAAAGGGTAAAGCAGTGTGTAAGTCTCTTGCCGCCTCGCCCATCACGCCGATATTGCCTATCCAATCACTGCCCTCGTCAAATCCTGCCATCGTAACGGCTTTGTATAAATCAGCATTAGCTACGACATTGTTCGCCTCGCCGTAAAGTTTGTTGAGATTTGTCATTTTGTGCTTTGCGTTGAGATTGACATCGAGGGCTTGATGCCCGTAATCCCCCAAATTCATACCCAAAAACTGCTTTGCGACAAGAGCATCCATCATCGTGGCTGTGCCGTTTTTTAGCTTATCGTCCAAATAAGCGACATTTGTGGATTTAAAGGTGCTTTGAGGCGTGTTTATATCCACTTCGCTAAAATCATACTGCCCGCCTTGCCCGTCCGTGCCTTGTATGTGCGTTACATCGGGCGTGCCGTCTGGCTTTGTGGCGTTTTGTGGTTCTAGTGGCTCGCTGCTGCTGCCTTTGCCTACTACATAGCCCGTTCCGCCTATGCCTGCAAGTCCTAAAATCCACTTACCTTTTCCCATTTTCGCTCCTTTAAAATTTTAAAGCATTTTAGAATTTTTTAAAATTCAAAAATACCCACTAGAAATTCACGCCTTTGTTTCGTCCCACTTTATAGCCTGAATTTCGCTTATCGTTGTAGCCTTTTCGACTTGTTCTTTAAGCTCTCCGCATTTTTTTATTTGTGCGATTTTGTGTGCTGCCCCGTCTTTATAAGCTGCTTGAATTTGTGCGGCTGTGTGTGGCAAATTTTGTTTATGTCCCACTATCTCGCCGTTTGCATCCACTTTGTAGCAACGCATAAAGGCGTCTGTGTTTGCCATCGCAAGTCCCATATAGTTGATTTGGTCTTCGGTCGCCAAGTCGTAGGTGTATTCCTCGCCAAGTGCCGATGATTTAAATGTCAAAAGCTCATCATCGCAAGCCTTGTTAAGTTCAGCGATTTTCGCCGACTTTACATTTGCAAAAGCCACTTCAAGCTCGTTTTTAAGCTCATCAGGCAGACTTGCTAGCTTTTTAAAAGGCGTTTTGAGAGTGCTAGAAGTTTGCACTATCACTTCCTCGCCACTCACCTTTAAAAGCTCAAAGTCGCCCTCGTGGATATTTGCAAAATCCCCTGTGCTTATTTTATAGTAATTCATTTTAAATCCTTTCTACCTTTTTCCGTAGTCCGTATTCCGTAATCCGTGTTCCGTATTTACATATACACAAGCCGCGAGCCGATAAGCGTACTCGCACTCGACACGCCGTGATGCGCATTCAAGTACAAAGCCCCGCAAGAAGCCCTATCAGACCAGGGACCCCCAGCCAAGTAGCCGCAGCCACTAGCCTGCCAAAAGCCATCGCCAAAGTAGTTTTTACCTTGCGAACCGCCGATTTGAGTGGGGTAAAAGCCCCTCTCGTTGTCCCAAGCTACCATCGCTATGTTGTTATTATTTGCCCCAGCAGCAAAGGCGTAGCCGTTGTCCGTGTAGCCAAGCCCGCTGTCGTTGAAGTTGCCCGTGCTAGTGTGGATTTTAAAGCCTACCAGCAAAAAGCCGTCCGTCCATTCCCAGACATTGCCCCATAAATTCTCGTAGTAGTTGCACTTCACAGCGTGCGTGCCGTCTGTCATATAGGTAGGATTGCTCGCCTTGATGATTTCGCAGTTTGCCCCATACTCGTTTGCAAGTCCTGTTTTCAAAGCTCCACTCGTGCTACAATTCCCCATCCCCACTGCCCTTTGAGAGAGTAAATCTTGATGCACCAAAAGATAACACGCTTGCAAGTATGTCCTTTGATGAAAGTTGATTGTGCGGTATCCCGTGCCTCTTGCTGCGGCGAGGTTGCGAAAGCCTGAAAGGGTTTGATTTACGCAAGGCACTTGTCCGCTTGTGGAGTAGAGTTTGCCACCACTCGCATAAGCCTCATAAGCTCCTATGTAGATTTTATCTTTCAAGGTGTCGCCGTCCCTGAAAGCGTTGTAGGTAAAGCCGCTTTTATCCTTGCCGTTTGTGATGATGAGTTCGCCGACATTGTCGCTTAAACGATGAAGTTTAAGCCCCCTTTGTGGCTGTGCTACCATCACATCGTTGCCAAGTGTGATTATGTATTGAGAGGCATCTGAGCCGTCTTTAAATTGTGTGTAGTTGTTGCCGTTTAGTTTGTTAAACTCCGTGCTGTTTGGGCTTAAAATGAAAGGGTAAGCTCCCAAAAACTCGTCTAAAATTTGAGTTTTTGTTGCACCCACTAAATCATAAAGCGGGGTTAGGTATTCAGCGGGTTCTACGCTGTCCTTGCCGATTTTTGTGAAGTCGATTTTAAAGCCCATTTGAGTGGTGTTTAAATCCAAATTCACATTTATGGTTTTGAGTGTATCCATAATTTCAGTGTAGTTTTTAACGCCCACCGTTATGTTTCCATCCGCCTTGTCAATCGCCACGCCCTCGCCCGCTGTGAGTAAGTCCATTTTTTGAGCCATAAACGCATCGATTTCGTCTTTGGTGTAGTAAGCCGTTAAATCCACGCCGTTTGTGTCGCTTGCGATTTCCACGAGCTTTGAGCTATCAGTTTCCCAAGTGGTCGCTGTAAAAGCCTCTTTTGCGATATATACTTTGTTTTCGTAGGTTATGGTGTCGCCTAGTTTTACTTCCTTGCCTGCTGTGTAGGCATTTGAGCCGTTTTCAAGGGCGATGAATTTGCTTTCATCTGCCGTCCAGTCGGTAGCTGTGAATGCCTCTTTTGCTATGTAAAGTTTGGAGTTATAAAATACGCTGTCGCCTTTTTCAATCGCCAAATTTGCAGCGTAATTTTTAGCCTTGCTTGAATTTGCGTTATACCTTGCAAACTTGCTCTCATCCTCCGCCCAAGTCGTGCTAGTAAATGCACTTAAAGCTATGTATAAAACGCCCTCGTAGGTGTATAAATCGCCCTCGCCAAAGGCGACATCTGCTTTGTAGGCGTCCTCGTTGTTTGCAAATTCTATGAATTTGGAGCTGTCCGTTTCCCAAGTGGTCGCTACAAAGTCGCTTTGTGATATGTAGAGTTTGTTTTCATAGGTGATTAACTCGCCTTTTTTGATTTCCTTGCCTGCGGCGTAAAGGTTGCTTGTCGAGCTGCCGCCCATTCCTGTTTGAGCTATGAGTTTATTTTTATCACTATTCCAAGTGCTTGTGGTAAAAGCCTCTTTCGCCAAATAAATCGCCCCAGCGTAAATCACAGGCTGATTTGCCTTGATAGGATAGCCTGATTTATAAACAATCGGCACTAAAAGCTCGTCAATCCTTTTGTTTATGACATTTTCAGCCTCGTTTCTCACGCTTTCAACTTTAGCGATTAGCTCGTTTATCGTCTCATACTGCGTTTTAACGCTTTGTAAAAGCTCTTGTGCTGTGTCCGTGAGTTCAGCGTTCTTTTGATTTAGCTTTATAAACTCGTTTATCTCTTTGGTGTAGTATCCATCAAGCGTTTTTAAAGCCGTGATTTGCTCCCAAACTACCTCAAGCGTGATTTTCACTTGCTCCGTAAAGCCGACATTGTTTTTTAAGGCGTTTTCTACCTTGACTTGAAGTTCTGCTAGTGTCATTTTTGTCCTTTCAAATTTCGTGCCAAACCTTAAACGCTGGCTTGCCACTTGTCAAAGCCTCGTTGTAAAATTCGATTTGTGCTATGCTCGCTGTGGCTGCTGCTATGCTTGCAAGTTCGTTTTGCAAACAAACCGCTAAAACGCTGTGTGCGTTTTGATATCGCAAAAAGGTGTTATTGTATATCTCAACTTCCTCTGCGATTTTATCACTCAACTTTTTTTCAAATTCAGCTAGTGCTAAAACTCTATTCATCAAAACGGCGTTGTTTTCGACATTATCCATTATGATTTCATTTAAAGCACTGCGGCTGGTGCGTTGTTTAAGCTCGTTTTGCAGTGCTAAATTCAGCTCATCGCTTAATTCATCCGTGATTTTGGATTTTAATTCACTTGTGATTTCGCTTTTAGCGGTGTTTATTTCATTTGCGATTAGCTCGCCTTGTAGAGTTTTAGCCTCGTTTAAAAGCTCGGCTGTCTTTTCCACCGCTGAATTTAGCTCGTTTATCTTGTCCGTTAAAATCATTTTTTGCCTTTCAAAAGCATTTAAAAGGGGCGTGCATTCTCTCAAAAAAGGATAAAGAAAATTCTACATTCCACCAACAAAAAGGAGCTTCTGCAAGTAAGCCACGCCCCCTTTAAATCCTTTTTAAAAAAGGGCGGACGTCCTTGTCCGCCCTTTTAAAAGCCTTAATCCTCGCTTTCAACAAGCGAAATTTCAGTCTTTTGCTCGCTTGGATAAAAGAAGTTCGCCCTTACTTTTATCACGCCTTTCGTAGCGGCTGCACTCAACTTGACTTTCAAAAGCCCTGATGAATTCAAGGTGGTTTGTTTGCTACTAGCAAAGTTTGCCACTGCATTTAAGGCGAGGTTTGTGCTGAAAAATGTAGGCTCGTCATTAAAGCCTATATCAGCGGTAAGCCCTGCATCGCCTGCCTCTACAACTTCAAGCGAAACGCCTAAAATCTCGGCATCCTTTGGCAAAACGATGGCGGCTACTTCGTAATCGCCTGTGGTGTCGTCTGCCTTAATGTCCGCTAGATTAAGCGTTGCCACGCATAATGCACTTCTTTGTTTGACATTTTGCAACATCTTTTACTCCTTACTTGAAAATATGCCGATTACTGAATAATCGGTGTTTGCAAAGCGATTTAAGGCTCCGCTCTCGTTTGGCTTGAATTTAGCCTTTGCTATACCCATAAGCCTGTCAATGCCTACTCGAATTTTTCGTCCCATATCATAGTCCTCTATCCAAAAGGTAGGCTCGTTTGTGCCTGCCATCAAAAGTGCTGAAGCACCGATGAGATAGCCGATTGAAACGGGTTGATTTTTAGCGTAAGAGCTTGGTTTTGTGATTTTACCGCCTACGAGGTTATCGGTATTTACAAATACCTCAAATTCGCTATCAGGTGTCTCACTATTTACAAGTCCGCTTTGGTCTTGCGACCATACGCCCATATCAAGCACTGGGCAGCCGTCTATCATACCGATAAGCCCTGTGAAAATGCGGTTTGCATCGCTTTTTGGGGCATACTTTTGCATATCTTTCCACTCGGGGTCTTTGAGTAGTTGATAAATTTGGTATGTGTCAAGCAAAATCACAAAGCTATGATAAACATAACTATTGCCTTGCTCGTTGCTTGTGGTGCTTTTTATAGGTTTCATAGGATAGCGTGCCTTGCCTTGAAAGGTTATACCCATCTTGGCTTGTTTTACGGCTTGCTTAATCGTTTCCACCGTTAGCACATCGCCTGCTACTATTTGTTGGCTGGCTGCTCTGACATTTGCTTGTGTTTTAACGGATTTCACGCCGTTTGTCGCATCTGCTACAACGCAGTCGGTTAAATCATTAAGCAAAGCAGCACAAAATAGCTTGTCTCTCGTCTCTCGTATCCAATTTGTGAGGCTGCCTTTTGTCTCACGGACGAAGTCAATGTGTGCCATTTTGGCGTATTGCTTGTTTCCGCTTTCCACTGCATTACCCACGATTTGAGGGACGATAGTTTGGCTGTAAATGTCGAGTTTGTCAAGGTTTGTGTCAAAATTTGCCTCGCCACGAACGCCCGTGCCACTTAAAGCCGCCTTAATTCTAGGTCTAAAAGGCTCATCATTTGGCGTATGAAAAGTCCTAACGCCACGATTTTCGCCTCGCCCTACCAAAGAACGCCACTTGCTGTCGTCCCAACTCATATCCTCGATTTCTTGGGCGATTTTAACCGCTATGTTTGGATTGTTTAAAATCGCACTCATTTGTATGTTGCCGTCTAAAACTGACATTTTCACTCCTTTTAAAGTCTAGTTACATAAGAGCCGCCCCGTGAGCCGCCCAACTGCTCGGCGTTACTTGGCACGCCTTGTATTTGCTGAGGCAAGTTTTCCTCGCCCTCGCCGCCGTTTGCACCTTGTCCTTGCTGCATTTCAAAGAGTTTGTAAATCTCCTCAAACATTTGCTCGGGTGGCAAGGCTTGTATTTCTTGCTGAATTTGAGGTGGCACGGCTTGGCTAAACCACTGCATAAGTTGATTTAAATCAACATCAGGGTGATTTTGCTGAAAAGCCTTAACCGCTGCATCTATCGCACCAAATTGCTGTTTTTGCGTAATATCACTTTGCAAAGCCGCTGCTCTTTCAGCCTTTGGCGTGATATTTTGAGCTAAATACTCGTTTTGCATTTGCAAAATGGTCGCATAAAATGCTTCTTTATCCTCAAAAAACTGCTCTTCCATTTCGGGCGTTGTGTTTGCTGCTGCGAATTTCGCAAAGTCGCTTTCAATGCTTGCACGGGCTTGTTCTAGCTCGGCGTTTATCGCATCAAGCTCACCTTGCTCCGCACTCGTATCGAAAGGATTTTGCGGCTCGCCTGCGGCTGCCACTTGCTCGTTTCCTAAATTCTCGGGCATTTTTACTCCTTTCCTAGAATTTGCACGGCATTTTAAAACAAAGTAAAATTCAAAAATAGCCACTAGAATTTAAAAGCAAAATTGCATTTTTTGGCGTTTTCAAGGCAAAAAGCCTGAATT
>CAVEMY010000057.1:0-9224 GCA_963617005.1 Parabacteroides distasonis
GCTTCGGCTAATGTCGAAACGGTCGCAGGACCTTCAGGCGTTTCCATCTGTAATCGAGCGATTTCGATTGCTTTGTGGGTTTTCACGTGCGGGCGAAATGTCACTCCCAATTCATGGGCACGGGCTTTGGCGCGAGCAATGTTATGAAGTAACTTAGTTTTGTCGATCACAAAGGAAGGTGTGGGAACGAGGGGATGATTTAAATCCAAGCCCACAAGTGTCTTTTTGTCGTAGTACATGGAAATTCTCCAAAATGAATGTAGAAAAAATTCTATATAAAGAGAAATCGCTTTTCAAGAAAATTGAGAATTTCAAGAATTGCTTTACAAAATAAGAAGAATTTTCACAAATAAAGTATATAAAAAATTCTATATAATGCGGTTTATTGCTTGAGTCCTCAAGGTCAAAAGGTAAAGAGATGCCAATGAAAATCGAAATTGCCAATAAAGATCTCCCCCATAAACTTACGATGTGGATTGGGTTTGGTAAGGCTGTGATCGCTCAACGCGGCCCCACAGTCGAAGTGGTCTTACATGACTTAACAGATCCTGCGCATTCGGTGGTTTTTGTCGGTAACGGGAAAGTCACGGACCGCCACGTGGGGCAAGGTCTTCGGCACCTTGTGCGTGAAGTCTTAGAAGCGCAATCCCGAGGCGGAGACGATGTGCCCGATTACTGGTACTACTGGAAAAAGAAACTCATTTACTCGAAGACTGTTTTGATTCGCGATGACTTTGGGGAATTGATCGGTGCCTTTTGCGTTAACGAAGATGTCACAAGTAGCATCAGTGCTTTTGAGTTTGTTCAAGGAACGCTCCCAGGTCTCGAAAACGTGAGCCTTAAATTACCCAAGAAAGGCGAAGTCTATTTTAAGAAGCCTGCGAAAAATAAAGAGGGATCTCACGAGAACGCTAGTGATAGCGAAGCTTTAGAGAGCGACGCTCAAGAGTCTCTATTTCAATTAACAGAAAAAATTATCGAGTCGCTCGCAAGCGACATGGGACTAATTGACGCAACGCCCACGAGAGCTGAGCGCCTGAAATACTTGAAAGACTTAGAAGCGCGTGGCGTCTTTTTATTAAAGGGAAGTATCGAAAAAGTTGCCGCTGTCTTGGGACTCTCTAAGGTCACAATCTATAGCGACCTCCAATCGATGAAGAAAAAGAGCCCCAAAAAGACGCCAAAAGAAAAGAATTCGTAAAAGAGAGAATGTCTATTTTCATTCGATTTAAAACTTTGTTTTTATTTTTGGGAGATAACGATGCGTTTTATCACGCCAGACTTTAAAGGGAAAAATCCTGGGCACTACAGTGCCGCGGTTCAAGTCGGAAACTTAATGTTTATTTCTGGGCAACTCTCAATTGACCCCGACACAAGAGAAGTGTGCCAGGGGACAATTGAAGACCATGCAGCGCTTGCCTTAAACAATTTAGAGCGCGTTTTAAAAGCTGCGGGATGCAAAAAAGAAGATGTCGCGTTTTGCAGGATCTATACGCCTTCTAACACCTATTGGACAGCAATCAATGGCGTGTATGCCAAATTCTTTGGCAACCATAAGCCTGGGCGCGTCATTGTTTCAACGTCGCCTTTGCACTTTAACTGCTTGGTGGAAATCGAAGCGATTGTGGAATTAAAAAAGGAGTAACGAGATGGATTACGTTTGCACCAAATGTGGAAAAAGAACGCCGGTTACTACGCACGAGCCAACGTGCTCCTGCGGGGGACTTTTTGAGTTAGAAGACGTGAAGGAACCCTTTGATCTAGCAAAAGTCGATAAATCCACCTGGAGCCTATTTCGGTATCGGAAATTCATGGCTGGTGAGGGTGACGCTTGGCGTGACGTTTCAATGGGTGAGGGGATGACCCCCACGGTTGAAGTAAAGCCTGGCGTCTTTTTTAAAGTCGATTACGCGATGCCAACGCTTTCTTTTAAAGATAGGGGAGCAGCTGCGTTAGTTGCCCACATGAAAGCCATAGGCGTGAAAAAGTGCGTTCAGGATTCAAGCGGAAACGCAGGGATTGCGGTAGCGTCTTTTTGCGCCAGAGCGGGCATTGAATGCGAGATTTACGTTCCAGAAGGCACAAGCCCCAAGAAAATCACGATGATTGAAGCGACAGGTGCCAAAGCTATCGTTGTTCCGGGGACCCGTGATCATTGCGCGGATGTCTGCCGGCAAAGAGTGAAAGACGAAGGCGTCTATTACGCCAATCACGTCGTCAACCCCTACTTTTACGAAGGGACGAAGACCTATATTTATGAAGCCTTTGAGCAATTGGGTCGCATCCCCGAGCACATTGTCGTACCGACTGGAAACGGGACGCTTTATTTAGGTGTGATGAAAGCCTTAGAGCATTTATTGGCTAGCGGTGCTATTGATCATTTCCCGCAAGTCATTGCCTTACAAAGTGAATACTGTGATCCCTTATTTAAGGCGCAAGAAAAAGGGGCCGAGGACGCCGTTACGGTCGACGTGAAACCGACCATTGCGGAAGGCATTGCCATCGGAAAGCCCTTGCGCGCCAAAGAAATTCTCGCGTACGCCAAAAAACACAACGTCAAATTTGTGATTGCTCCCGAAGATCGCCTTCTTTACTGGAGAAAGAAAGTTGCTGAATTAGGCTTTTACATTGAGCACACGACAGCGGCGAACTTTGCCGCGTGGGAAGCCTATCAAAAGGAAGTTGGGCCAAAGACGGACGTTTTAATCACGCTTTGTTCAGCTGGCATTAAGTCAGACCACTAAGAGCCCGATTCTTAGGGTATCGATTCTCAATTGAAACACGTGAAAGCGCTCCTATTTGGAGCGCTTTTGCGAGACGCTCGACGTGATTCCTGCAATAAGAATCAAGGCCATCCCAATTAAAGAATCGATTCCGAGGCTATCTTTAAAGAGAAGGACGCTAAAGCATTCAGCCAAAGGAATCGTTGTGAAGTTTAAACAGGCGGCAACGAGTAAATTCCCTTTAGCGTAAGCCTGTGTCATCGCGAGCTGCGCGAGCATCGAACAGACGCCGATTCCAAGGAGCATTACCCAAAGGATTGTCCTGTGTGCGTGAAAGCCCCCGTCAACAAGAAAGACGCCAACAAGACCAAAAATGGAACTGACGACCATAAAGTAAAAGACGATGCGAGTTGAGGGTTCCCCTAAGCGCCCCAAGGTTTGCACGGTCATAAAGATAATTGGCGCGAATAGTCCTGGAACAAGGGCCACAGCCATCCAGCCTTGAGTGCCAGGCGCGACACTCGGGTGCATCATCGTACAGATGCCACTAAAACCGACAACAACGGCCACAATCAAAACCCACGGGATTTTGTTTTTGTGAATGAGGCATAACCCAATTGTCGTAAGCCCAATAAAGATCGGTCCCGTGTAGCTTAGTGTTACCGAAGTGCCAAGCGGCAGGTAGCGCATCGAGGCAAACCAGCAGGTAAAAGCGATGGCGCCAAAGATCGAGCGAATAAAGTGCTTAAATGGGTAGTGGGTTCTAATGGTGATGTGCTTAGCGCGCATCAGAATGTAGATAAAGATAAGCGTCAGAATCGCGCGGAAAAAGACAATCTCAAAGGTGCCCGCTTCCATTGAGGCTGTTTTAACAAGAGCGGACATCGTCGCGTAAAAGAACGCGGCAACCAGCATCCAAAGCGATTGAAAGTTCATCATCTAAGCAATTGAAGAAAAGTTGCTCGAAGGATACTCTTAATTCGAGGGGAACTCTTTTGCGTGAGAAATGCAATCTTTGGGAAAAGATTCTTGAGAGGATTAAAAACCTCTATCAAATGTTAAGAGATAGGTATACTCACCTCGTTCAGGGACGGACGGATGTAAGTTTTGCATAGAACAATCTCACTTTTCCGACAAGCGACACGCTAATGCACTATGAATCGAAAAGAATTCTTGCGGGCGCATGGATAGGTACTGCTAACTTGTAGCAGTAACGAAAAAAGCCCAGGTAGCAGCCTGAGCTTTTAAAAGGAGATTAAGTTATGCACTTAACTTTTATCTCGGTCGACATCTTATCAAACTTTTCGCTTGATCTGACGCATTTTTTCCACGTTTTCTTTTGCCAAAACGCATTAAAAATCAAGATTCTTCGATATAATTAGCAGAGTTTAGTACCGCGTTCTCATCATTAAAAGCAAAAATAGGCTCTCCTTTTGATAGTGTGGCAGATTTATGATGGGAAAATCAGGAAAACGACATAGACATAGCATCAAAGAAACGAAGCAAAAAAAGGCGAACTATGACTGATTCAAATTTAAAGCAGATTCCGTATGGAGAGACAGATTTTTCTGTCATTCAACAGGAAAACTTTGCCTATGTCGATAAGACTCAGTTTATTGAAGCGCTTGAAAAGGCTGGGACGCGATTTCCTTTTATCGTACGCCCAAGACGTTTTGGTAAGTCGCTATTTACCCAAATCCTTCAAGCGTACTATGACAAGTCTGCCGCAAAAGATTTTGAAGTAAATTTTGCCAACACTTATATCGGTAAACACAAGACAGCCTTAGCCAATCAGTTCTACGTTCTTAATTTTGACTTCTCGGGATTCGGTGCAGATAAGGATGTATCAGAGGGCTTTAGTTCAAATGTATGCACAGGATTGCAAGACTTTTTTATGCGTTATCCGCATCCTAAGCAAGAAGAGGTTTTGTCTCTTTCAAAAGAAAGTGCCTCTCGATTACTTAAGGAGTTTTGCAAAGTTGTTTTGCCAGAGACAAAAGGGAAACTGTTTGTCATTATTGACGAATATGACCAATTTACTAATGAGATTCTTTCCAAAGATGTTGAAGCATTTAAGGTGATTACGTCGGGAAAAGGTTTTGTTAAAGATTTTTATACGACGTTGAAGTCTTACGGCAAAGACAGCAAGATTTCACGTATCTTTATCACAGGAGTTACATCGATTTCTTTGGATTCGATGACTTCGGGTTTTTCCATTGCCGAAAATCTATCTAATGATTCTAATTTTGCTGGAATGTTTGGTTTCACAGAAGAGGAACTTAGAAAACTCATTCCTCAGATTGTTGATTTAACCCCTTTAGGAAAAGGCATTGATGAAGTCCTTTCTCGAATGAAAGAACTCTACAACGGATACCGCTTTAGTCCAGATTCGGACGTTTCCGTTTTTAACTCATCAATGTGCCTATATTACTTGAAGAGTCTTCGCAAGCTCAATCGGGAGCCAGCTCAAGTTTTCGATCCCTCTGTTTCAAGTGATCTTTCCAAAATCCACGGAATCCTAAGTCTAGGCGAACCAGAAGTCGTTGAAGATATTGTTAAGCGTGCAATCCGAAAAGAGCCCATCGAATTTAGCGGTGCTCCCGAAGTGTTAAATCTTCAGGCAAGTCCAAACTTTGATAAGGAAAAGGTTCTTTCTGCATTACTGTATATGGGGTACCTCACATTCGCTCCAAGAAGCATGAATCTTGTGGTGCCAAATCGTACGATTGCCCAACAATTCTTCGATGTGTATTTCCAATACATCAGAAATCTTCCGTATTGGATGCAGACAAAACTCTCTCTTTACGCAGAAGCCCTTAATTGCCTTTATAAGGGAGATGCGAAGCCGCTTATTGAGAAAATTGCTTCAGTTCTTGAAACCTCATTTGGAAAGAATGCAAGTTTGCACTTAAGAGAAAGTGACTTTCAAACCGCACTGGTAATGGTCACGAACTTGGCAAGCGAATACGACTCTTTAACTGAATTTGAAGTTGGGGACGCGGAGAAGCATCGAGCGGATTTGTGGCTTTTCTCAAGCAACGAGAAAAAGCCCTCGTATCTTTTTGAATTAAAGTACCTGACAAAGGAAAAAGGGACAGGCGCAGCGGTGAAAAAGGCATTAGACAATGCCAAAAAGCAACTTAACGCAGAAGGCGAGGGCAGGGCTCTTCAGAAGTATCCCGCTATCAAGCGCGTGGCAGCCGTTTTCGTTGGCACCGAGCTTACCGCATTTAGCCAAGAAGACTAGTTTGAAAAAGTTGAAAAAATGGTTGACGGCTGTTATTTCATGCCGTAAAATGCAAGTGCAGGTCGACGAAAGACACTGCACAACGCGGGCAAGCGAATGAGAGTTTAAGCGTACTCGCAAGTACGTCGCCCCCGCGGAATTAAGCCACCTACCTTAAGCGTGGCTTAATTTTTATCTGGGATTATTCATGCGGATTTTTATCTACTCAGATGAGTCAGGAGTGTTTGATAAAAAACATAACGACTTGTTCGTTTATGGAGGGATTATTCTTCTTTCAAAAGAGCAGAGAGATCAAGCGGCACAACGCTATTCGCATGCGGAAAAGAAGGTAAGAAATAAAATCTCTTTTAATCCCAACAAAGAAGTGAAAGCAACGACAATTCCTAAAAAGTATCGACCGATCCTTTATAAGGCCACAAAAAACTACATCAAATTTGGTGTCGTGATCAGACAAAAAGTCTTACATGACCAAGTCTTTGCTCATAAAAAAACCAAGCAACGATATCTTGATTATGCATACAAACGCGGCGTGAAAGAATGCTTGTTGTGTTTAATCCGTGCTGGTCTTATAGATTCAAAAGAGGTTGAAGAAATTTACGTCTTTGCCGACGAACACACAACGGCGACGGATGGGCGATATGAACTACGAGAATCTTTGGAACAAGAATTCAAGATTGGGACCTTCAACTTAAAATGGAATAAGTTTTTTCCTCCGTTGTTCCCCAATTTAAAAGTCGTTAATCTCACGCTTTGTAATTCTGAGTCAACGACTCTTGTTAGGGCTGCTGACATTATTGCGAATAATCTCTTGAGGCATTCGGAAGAGGGGGCGCTCTCAAACATTCAGGAGATATGCACCATAGAGCTCCCATAATTTTCGGAAAAAGATTTTTCATTAACGTCGTGTTTGCTTTTAATGGTCTGTTTCACTAGGAGGTCTTCTTTTTGTTTGACCTCTATTAACTCCTACGAAACACTCCAGTCTTAAGTGGCTCCATCCAAACTCGTCCAAAATCTTTCATCAACGCAAAAGCGGATTCGTTACGGCTTCGTTTAATTTAAGCAGTTGGAATGCCGTTTTCTTTTTGTGACGCCTGCCTCTGAATCAAAGTTTGCACTTTGATTCATTTACTTTCAGTTTTTAGGGAAAAAGCGTTTTGAGGCTTTCTTTCCTTTGTGGCTTGCTCGTAGCTCTAGTGCTTTGGATGCGAAAAGAAGAAAAGATTTTCCTTCATAGAGAAAAAGCAAAGAACTTTTATTTTGCCCGGTGCTCTTCGTTTTTTTTCAAAGAGAATTCCTCTTAAGCAATACCCTTATTTCACGGGTTACATTCGGAAACCAGTTTTCCCAAAAGGCGTATTCCTTCAATAGCCGCGATTCATACAATCCTTTTTTAAGGGGGAGCATTTATACGTTAGGGGTTTTTGATTTAACTTTTCAAATTCGCGCACATTTTGTGCCGTAACCTTGTTTTGGAGGGTAGTCACTATGAAACTCAAGTTTGGTTTAACAGCAGTAGCGTTAGCCGCTGCAGCGGCCTTAGCCTTAGAAGCTCAAGCCTGCTCAACCGTTATTATCGGAAAAGACGTCAGTAAAACTGGAACGATCATCGTCGGGCACAACGAAGATAACGGCGGAAGAATTCTCTCGGCTCAATACTATGTGCCAGCGGCAACGCATAAGGCAGGAGAACTAATCCGGTTTGAACCGAAAGCCGCTCCCATTCCACAGGTTGAAAAAACACACGGCTTTTATTGGAGTGAAACGTATGATCCCAATGGCGCGTCTTTCTCTGATGGCTTTGTTAACGACATGGGGGTGACCATTGTTTCTAACGCTTGCACAACCATCTTTCCAGAAAACGTTCAAAAGCTAACCGATGGCGGTATCGGTTATGGGATTCGGAGGATTATGGCCGAGCGCGCCAACTCTGCGCGCGACGCTGTGAATATCGCTATCGACTTATTAGGCAAATTCGGGTACTTTGCTGAAGGCCGCACCTACACCATAGCGGACGCTAATGAAGCCTGGCAACTCGCGATTCACCAGGGAAATACTTGGGTAGCCAGAAAAGTAAAAGATAACGAAGTGGTTTACATCCCCAATAACTTTATGATGGATAAGGTCGATGCGACCGACACAGAAAACGTGATTGTGGCCCCAGGAGTTATCGATCGCGCGATCGCTCAGGGGCGCTATAAACCGGCTAAAGCAGGAGTCTATTCAGACTTTAATTTCCGCGTTGCCGTGCAACCGGCAAGCAAACGCGCGATGGAATACAACAAAACGCGCAATAACCTTGCTTGGAAAAAGATCACCGGTAAAGACATCACGAATCCCGAGGAGTTTCCCTATAGCGTTGTGAGTAAAAAGAAGTTTGGCGTTGAAGATGTGAAAGACCTTCTTCGCACGCATGAAAAGGATATTGGGACTGACGCTGGCTGGTACCACAAGAAGGGTAACGGCCTATGCCGCCCAACTTCTCACGAATCGATTATCGTTGTGCAAAATAAGGCCCCAGAATTAATTCAAGCTTTCCGCACAATGGCTCGCCCCTGTGAGTCACCTTTCGTGCCATTTTTCCCATTAGCGACTCCTGCGAAGGGAACGTCCTTTATGGCTGCCGACGTTGCCACTGCTGAACACTTTAAAGGGACAGTCGCGAACTTTAGCTACAACCCCGAGTGGCCAATTTGGACATTTGTGAAGTACGCCAATGCCGAAGAGTTCTTAAAAGGCGACCGTAAGAAGAATGCTGAGTTCTTAAAGAAAGTCGAGAAAGACCTCACAGCACGCGATACGTTTGTCAGGAAGGAAGCGGCCGCTTTAATGAAGGTCTCTACATCGAAAGCGAAAGCCTTCTTAAAGGAATATAACGAGCGAGCTTTCCGTGATGCTGAAGGGGCAGTAGCAGAACGCCTAACGAAGATTGCCCCGCATAAAGTGGCGTTAATGACGGAAGCCATTGATTCGGGTAGCGACGCGACAGTGGATATGGTCCTTTTTGCCGATAAGAAACTTGATACGAGTAAGGTCGATGTAAAGAGCATCTACGCTGGTCTTGGTCGCGCTTCGATTGGTGGCGCAGGCGACTTTACGAAATTAGCCAAACCCGTAAAGCACAGCTATGCGGATGTGAACGGCGACGGTAAGATTGACCTCGTTCTCTCGTTTAATCAAAAAGCGTTAGCCTCTGGGATGCTTAAAGGCGCCAAGTACGACGTGTGGTTCTATGGGTTTGCAGCAGAGAAGAA
>CAVEMY010000058.1:0-8390 GCA_963617005.1 Parabacteroides distasonis
CTATGTTTTCTCAAGAAAAAGTTCTGCAAGAAATTCTCTATCTACTCTCTTTGAACGGAGGGCAGATGGAACTCTTGAAACTTATGAAGGAGTTATATCTTATCGATCGTGAGTCGATAAAAGAACGAGATTCTTCGGTTTCTGGCGATGAGTTTTTCTCATTGCGTTATGGGCCAGTCCTTAGCTATACGCTTAATATGCTAAAAGACTTAAAGGAGTCAGAGTGGGATGGGTTCCTCAAAAGAAAGGGCAATACCTACTATGCCAAAAATCTCCAATCCACGGATGACGACTACGACCTATTGAGTGAAAAAGATAGACAGTACATTGAGAAGATTTCTGAACAATTTAAGGACAAAACTTCATCGGATCTGGTCAAATATACCCATACATTAGAAGAATGGACTAATCCTGGAAAATCGAGCCGAAAGATTCGATTTTCGGATGTGATGAGAGCGCTTGGCAAGAGCGAAGAAGAAATTCGGCAAGCGAAAGAAGAATACGATTTCTTTAACGAACTCGCAGGAGCCTAGCCGTGCTCAAGGGCCAATGTTACAAGGCTGATGATATCCCATCAGAACACGCCCCTCATCATTACATTGTTATCGCTTCTGACGCTTTGCCTGAGGGTTTTGTTTGCGTCGTTGCTATTTCCTCCATTAAGTACAATGAGCACGGTAGAGAAAAGTTCTTTGACAAATCCTGCGTGCTTTCATTGGACGACATAAAAACCGAAGACGGAAAAAATCTTCTGACTAAACCGTCTTTTATCCGCTATCAATATGCAGTCGAATTGCGAGAACAAGATATCATCCAAAAGACTCTGACAAAGCGATATAAATTTGTCTGCAGGATTTCTGAAGAGCTCTTAAAGAGAATTTGTGACGGCGCAAAAATATCGTGTGAAATCACTCCTCGATTAAGAAAAAAATATTTCAGTTAAGCGAACGGTTTTACAACTTTGATTCTAGTTTTCCGTCGCTAGGACCTCCTCTCCTTAGCAATTCTCGCTTTCACTTCATTTGACAAGTCGCTTATCTTCTTGCAAGCAAAGAGAGCCTCGAGCACGAATTCGGTGCCTACGCCAAGATTGACGGCAACTACCCCAAATACGTCCTCTCGATGGATGCGATTGATTTCAGTCGCAACGGAATCATTCACCGCAATATCTGCGATGCCTTGTTAGACCCCGCGTGGGAATAATGGGAAAACTTGGGAATGTTTTAAATTTCCCGAAAAAACAAAACTCCGCGCATTCATATCGTTCACGATAGGCCAATTTCGCAAATAAATCCTAGGGAATCTATCGTAATTTTGCCTTCAATTTCATTGCGCTTTAACTAAAATCTTAATGTTTATAAGAAAGGAAAATTCGGACAATAAAGGAGCGCTCCGTGGCAGAAATCATCTATGGTGTATGGAACGGCAAAGTCATTGATCATCGCACTGAAAAAGCCGATACGAGTGACATTGCCATTGAATCAATCGCAGAGTACGACCCCGAAAACCCTGTTTCAGCAATTATCTCGAATAAGGGCTTTCTTGTTCTCGATCGCAATTTAAGTCTTGCCTCCGTTTTAAGCGACTACTACAAGGTCGTTCGCCAGAATTCCTGCGGGCGTTGCACACCGTGTCGCAATGCCTCAGTGGAAATCGACGAAGCCTTAAGCGCATTGACTAACGGGCAGGGGCTTTTAATTGACTGGAATAAAGTGAAAGCCGCTGCGCTTCAGATGGACGAGACAAGCCTTTGCGGTATCGGAAGAACAAGCTGCAAAGCGATTCTTGGTGCCTTAGAGCACTTTCAAGATGAGCTCTTTAAAGCCGGTCGCCCCTTTACCGGTTCTTATGGCGTTGTCACCTCAAGCTGCATCGAAGGCTGCCCCGACCACGTCAATATTCCACGCTATATGGATTATGTGCGAGACGGTGAAGATGCACTTGCTCGCGCCATTATCTTAGAAAACTACCCATTAGTTGCCACATGCGGTCGTGTCTGTGTGCACCCGTGCGAGAAAGCCTGCCGCAGAAACGCCCTAGAGGGCCCACTTGCCATTAAGAACGTCAAACGCGCCATCGCAGAAAACACCGCTGGAACGATTGCCGACCTCTTTAAAGGCGAAGCCAAGATCGATCCTGTTAAGCCCACAGTTGCGATTGTCGGAGCGGGACCTGCGGGACTCAATTGCGCTTATCACCTCCTAAAGGCCGGGTTCCCTGTTGATATCTACGATAACGACAGTGAAGCCGGCGGCATGACGCTTCGTGGCATTCCGCCGTATCGCCTCCCGAAAGACCAATTAAAAGACGAAACCGACGCCATTAAGAATCTTGGCGCCAATTTCCATTACGGGAAAAAGCTCGGGAAAGATTTCACACTGAGCGAACTACACGCCAAATATAAGGCCGTTTTCTTGGGTATCGGATGTGCTAAGGGCGCCTATCTTGGATTGCCCAATGAAGACACGACGCTTAAAGGCTATCGAAACGGCATCGATTTCTTACTTGAGATTGAAAAAGAAGTGCTCGCGGGGCGCCACCCGAAGCTTGAAGGCGATATCGCGATTGTCGGCTGTGGCAATGTCGCGATGGACTGCTGCAGAACAGCAAAGCGCGTTACAAACGGGCGAGTTCACCTCATTTACCGTCGCACATTAAAGGAAGCGCCAGCAGATAAGGGAGAAATCGCAGAAGCCAAAGAGGAGGGCGTTGAATTCCACTTCTTAACCAACCCCGTGGGACTTGTTAGCGAAAACGGCGTTCTCACAGGCGTGAAGTTAACGAAGATGCAGTTAACAGAGCCCGATGCGCGAGGCCGCATGGGCGTGGCTCCCGTTGAAGGAAGTGAATTTACGCTTTCTTGCTCAACGCTTGTTGCCGCCATTGGCCAACAAATTGAAAAGGGCGTCATTGATGAAGCCTCTGGAGTGAAACTCGGGCGTCGTGGCAACATCGAAGTTGACGCCACCCAGATGAGTTCGGCCCCTGGCGTTTTCGCGGGCGGCGACTGCGCGACGGGCCCCGCAACATTGATTGGTGCAATTTCTCAGGGTGGACGCGCGGCTAAGTCCATTGCCGCTTACCTTGAAAATCGTCCTCGCTTTAACCCACGAGATCGCGCAAGCGAAATCATCCGTGATTTAAAACTCGTTTGGGATAACGTCGAGCCTTGCAAGGCAAAACCACGCGTGGCGATTCACCCGGTGGATGCGGCTAAGCGCGTCACAAACTTCGCCCCGGCTGACTATGGCTTTAGTAAAGCCGAAGCCCGAGAGGAGGCAAGCCGCTGCATGCGTTGCTATCGCGTCGTACGGTTTTATACCGAAAAGACAATTCCTAATTCGACTATCGCCTAAATCGCAGAGGATCACGAACTATGAAAGCTACTATCAATAACATTGCGGTTGAATTCAACGAGGGCGATACGATTCTTGCTGTGGCAAAAAAGGCAGGAATCTTTATTCCCACGCTTTGTGCGCTTTTACCGATTGACCACACGCCAGGCACTTGCCGCGTCTGCTTAGTTGAAGTGCGAGATGGGGACAAATCCCAAATCGTCACCGCCTGCACAACGCCCATGAAAGAAGGGATGCAAGTCTTTACCCGCACCGACACGGTGCGCGAAATGCAGCGTAAACAAGTGGCGTGGATCTTCACAGATCACGACCAAAACTGCGCGGCTTGCCCGCGGCACGGCGACTGCGAATTGCAAGATGCCGCTGTCTACGTCGGATTACTTGAAAATCCCGAGAGCGGCTCGCGCTTAGCACCGAGACCCTACGATGACTCGGCCTCAGCGCTAGTTAGAGACGCGAGTAAATGCATTCGTTGCTCACGCTGCGTTGAGGTTTGCCGCAAGATCCAAGGGGTAAGCGCCTTAACGCTTGAAGGCTTTGGTACGAGTGCTGGCGTCGGTATCGCAGGCGCCTCTCGCTGGGCAGATAGCGCTCAGTGCGTGCAGTGCGGACAGTGCACACTTGTGTGCCCAGTGGGCGCCTTAGCTGAAAAAGATCAAACAGAAACCGCGATTAGTTGGTTTAATAACCCAGAGATTAAGACCGTTGTCGCCTTTGCGCCTTCTGTGCGCGTCACATTAGGGGAATCCTTTGGGATGCCTTTGGGGACAAATGCGGAAAAACGCATCGTGACGGCTCTTAAAGCCATCGGCGCCGATTTCGTGTGCGACGTGAACTGGGCCGCGGACTTAACCATTATGGAAGAGGGCACGGAGCTGATCGAACGCATTAAAAACGGCGGAACGCTTCCGATGATGACAAGCTGCTGCCCGGGCTGGATTAACTTTGTGGAAAAGGTTAATCCCGAGGTGATTCCGAATCTTTCGACAACCCGTTCGCCGCAGGCCATTTTCGGCGCCCTAGCAAAGACCTATTTTGCAAAGAAAAAGGGCGTTGACCCGCAGAAACTGCGCTTTATCTCGGTGATGCCTTGCACAGCGAAAAAAGACGAAGCCATTCGCGAGCAGTTAAAGCAAAACGGGCTACCCGATACGGATTTAGTCCTTACCGTACGCGAATTTGCGCGGCTACTGAAAAAGCACGGCGTCGATCTATCGAAGACGCCAGAAAGCGAATTCGATTCTCCTGTGATGAGTGAAAACACGGGGGCGGGCGTTATCTTTGGTGCCACAGGTGGCGTAATGGAAGCGGCTATCCGTACGGTTCACTTTGTTTTAACAGGAAAAGAATTGGGACCCATTGAGTTTGAACCCGTGCGCGGCATGGATTGGCTTAAAGAGGCTACTCTTGACTTAGGAGCCGCTGGCAAAGTCCGTATTGCTGTAGCGCATGGCTTGGCCAATGCCCAGAAGGTCGTCGATCAAATTAAGGCGGGAACCTCTCCTTATCACTTTATCGAAATCATGGCCTGCCCAGGCGGCTGCGTCGATGGTGGCGGCACACCGCGCGTCAAAGGCGAGTATCTCACACGAGCCAATACCCGTATCGATGCGATTTACACAATCGATAAGAACCGCAAGATGCGCCAAAGCCATAATAACCCAGATGTGCAGCGCGTCTACGCAGAATTCTTAGGGAAACCCTGCTCAGAGATTTCGCATCACCTATTGCACACTTCGTATACCGACCGTCGTGTCACGGAAAAGCCTGTTACATTGGAGGCATTACGCAAAAAAATCCATAACTAAATAGCCAAATTTTCCCCTCTATATAAGTCCTACGTTTTCCATAGCGCTAGGACTTATTTTTTGCCTCTTAAAAGTAGGGCAGGCGTGGGTTCGTTTTCTTGTCGTTTTCGTCCGAAGAGGGTCCGTTTTTCTGTCGCAACAAAGAAAGAGGGGACACGAAAATCAGAATGAAATTGCGAGTGCACGGTCACATTCTGATTTCTTATTTAAAATCAAAAGGCGAATCAAAAAGATTTCGTGTTGGCACTTATGCGTTGTCAACCGTAAAAATAAGGTTTTGAAGGCTTTCTGGCGTCATCAAAATCACAAGACGCATTGAGGCACGCGTCATCGCAAGGTAAAGAAGTGACTTTTCCCTTTCTCCGAAGTCAAGATAGTCCCACTCTGTGACAATGACGCAAGGAGAATTCAGGCCCTTAAAGCGCCTGACGGTATCAAAGTAGATTTCTCCCTCGGTAAAGAGCATGTTGCCCTCTTTATTAAAGGCGCCTGTTGGCTTACGAAACGTAAAACCTGGTAAGCCCTCGCGCTTTATGAGTTGCGAAGTGCTTAAGCCGTGCGCTGTAAGAAGCGCAATGTCTTTTTTCTGATAGCCAAAGTCAAGAGCGTCTTGCAACGCTTTGGCAGTAGCCTTTTTAAAGTCGCCATTCGCCACATCAACAAATAAAAAATTAATCTCTTTAATGCGGCTATTTCCCTCAAAGTCAGGGGACACAATCCCTAAACGAACCATCGCATCAGCGAGTTTCGTTGAAACGCGAGCCGATTCCATCGAGCGCACCAGAATGTGATCTTGTGGCATAAATTCCGGCCGCTCGTACTCGCTATAAAGGAAATTATCCCGAAGAATATAAAGGTGTCCCGCCTCGGTTAAGGCATTGGCTAATGCGGAAATCCACTCAACTCGAAAGTCTTCAGCTCCGTCAATAACGATTGTGTCATAGAGAATATCCGTCCTCTCTAGCGTCGTAGAGGCCTCTTTAGAAATCTTTTCAAACCAAACCGATTTTTCTTCATCTGTGAGCGTCGCAGGGTCGGTTTCTTCGTGCGTCACCTCACGAGCGAATTCATGCCACGTGCCAAAAAACCGCAATTTCGACGCAAAAGGCGAATTTCTCAAGCGCTCGATATTGTTTCGGTTAAAGCCTAGGTAAATCGCTTTTTCGCCTTTTTCGACGGCTCTTTTTAAAAGCGTCACAGCGAGCCTTGTTTTCCCGCCCCCAGCTGGGGCCTCCACCTCGATTACGGCAGCCGATGTTTCAATGCGCGGCACCCATTTGGATAATTCTTCGCATCCCTCATTTCCAAGGGCTGTCTGCCCTTCAGCAAGAGCCGAGATGTTGGGAGCGACCTCAATGGCTCCTAGGAAAAAATCAACAAGCTCTCCTGCTGTCGGCGTCTCGCCCTTAATTGGCTCTCGATCGATTCTCGAGATGATTTGCGCAATGTCTTTGAATTGACTCGAATCGATATAGTGGATATCTGAGCGATTAAAGGAGGAAACGGCTTTAACATTCCCGTAGGGGAGAACAAGGTAATGCTTAAAACGCAAATACTTGTGCGGGAAACGGGCCCTTAAGCGCCGATGGATAAGCCTCGCTTGCGATTCGACCTGCGCGTTGATGTTTCTCACTTCGCCAGCGTAGTTGCGGACAAATTGTCCTGCTTCATCTTGGGTAAGATCTCCGGCTTTCACTTCAAGAACGATGACCGCGCCCGTCGGTGTAATAACGACTGTATCGAATTCCCCTAGGACTCGCCCTGAGGCGCTTGTGGCTTCATAGTTAAGAAAAACCGTAAAACTTTGGGGCAAAACGTCGAGCGCGTTTTTAACGGTAAGTTCCGTGGCGCCTCCTGCCGTACTCAAGTCAATCGGATGAAGAGGATTGTCAAAGATTTGCGCCATCGCTGCCCCCTTGAAGAGAAAGTGAAGTCTTAGAGCTGCTGCACGTCAATCCCTGCGCGCTTTAGGAAACGAATCCCCGAGTCGTCGCGGTAAATCTCATGATAATAGACGTGTTCGATGCCACACTTTTGAATCAGAAGGGCGCAGTGAATGCAAGGCGAGTGGGTGATAAAGATGCTCGCACCGCGGCTTGAAAAGCCGTTGAAGGCAAGCTTAGAGATGGCGTTGAGTTCTGCGTGCTGGACCTCAGGGCGCGTGACGAGCTTGCCGTCGACTTCAACTTCGCAGCAATTGTCGTACCCTGTTGGCATCCCATTCCAGCCAATCGAAATAATCGCATTGTTTTTGACGATGACGCATCCGACCTTAAGGCGCACGGCATAACTACGTTCAGAAGCAATCTGAGCAATGTGCATATACATGGCATTGTCTTTTTTCACGTCCATGATTTTCACCTCAAGTTAGGAAGATTTCGGGAAGCCTTATAATCGGGCAATTCTAACATCACGCCATTTTAGTTCGTGGCAAAATCGAGGATTAGGGCGTAGGCCTTTTTCCAAAATCCGGTGTGAAATTTAAAGAAATTCAAGAGGCAACCATGCAAAAAGACTTCGTGAAAGTGACGCTAAAGATGGATCGAGAGTTAGTATCTGAAGCCGACAGCGTCTTTCGTAAGTTAGGCATGGATTTCAGCACGGCCTGGAACATTTTTGTTCGTCAAACGGTGCGCGAAAGAAGGCTACCTTTTCAGCCGACGCTCGATGTGACCCCGTCAGAAAACGTTGAGTCTCGCTCTAACAAAGAGAATCCCTTTTTAAAAGACTTTGAGAAAGAGGCGCAAAGCGTCAACGCCACTCTCAAAGAAATGGGGCTTTAGATTCCATACTGTTTTCTTTAGCTACCCTTAAGGCATTGGAATCCCGAACTTCTCGTACCAGAACTCCCAACGGTCGGCAAAAGAAGGAAAGAGGTTCTTTCGAATCGTCCCCATCAATTCCCGAATCACCGGGTCATCGGCGTCTGAGGCCCGACAGTAAACGCTATATTCCCACGCAGGGCGATGCCAGCCTTTTAGCACCGGGAAAACGACGCCCGAGGAAAGCTCTCGCGCCACAAACCCGACATTGATATCGATGGCAATGCCTTGTCCATCCAGTTTTTTCCTGCGTCATTTCCCTAAACTCCATGTCATTTGTTAGTCGTCAAATGTGAATTACCCTTGAAAATGAAGGGCTTTTGCCACTTGGACGCTCTTGAGTTTAGGTTTAACGTCCGCCACGGAATTCCCCATGTGTAAGCGTGGGGATGGATAGTGGCTCA
>CAVEMY010000059.1:0-8375 GCA_963617005.1 Parabacteroides distasonis
ACCTGTGAGACAATGCGAGTTCATTGATGCGAGTTCGAATAGAACTCGCAAGAAATACACATTGATGCTACTTTTGGGTTTCAGATGCCAATCGTCCAATCTCTTATTCGCAATCCGTATCGCATTTTGGGTGTCTCCTCAAACGACTCCGATGAACGCAAAGCGCGTCACGTCGAAGCGATTGTGAAGGCGATTAAAAATAAGACGTCGATTTCTTACACGACAGATTTCGTTGATACTTTGGGGCACATTTCAAGAAATGAAGCGACATTAAGTTACGCCAAAGAGCGTCTTGCCACACCCATCGATCGCCTGGCATCGGCCTTCTTTTGGTTTGCTTCAAGTAAGGCCTCCGATGGCGTTGCCTACACTTTCTTAAAAGAAGGCAATATCGAAAAAGCAGAAAAGGTCTACGCCAAAAAAGAGGGCTACGCCCCTCGCATTAATTTGGCGTGCCTCTCGTTTATCAAGAAAGATCTCTTGGGAGGCATCGGGCAAATTGCGCGTCTCATTGATAACGAGAAAGATCGAGATGATTTTGTCCGTTCAATTGCTCCTGGTGAACTCATTTCCAAGGGAGACTTGGCGCTCTTATTTTTCCGGGAACTTTCTCGTGACGAAGATTTAAGTGAACGCTTAGGACTTTCTCGCATCGATACGGCTGAGAAAGCTGAAGCTTTTTTAACGAACGTCTTAGCGTTGCACGAACGCTTAGCGATTTCTGTATTTAATGTGGGACCGGCTCGCTCAATGCCCATTATGGCTTTGCGTAGCGCCGAGCGATTAATCGACACAACAGGTCCTTTACTTGAACCCTTGAAAAAGGAACTCGGAGCCGATACGCCGCTTTATATCTTTGTCTCAAGTTGGATTGCCAATGAAGCGATGTCGATGGTGTGCGCAAACGTGAACTTCATGCATACGTGCCCACCAGGAACGGAGACACTACGCACGGAATCGGCGAAAGCCACAGTCGTTCTTAAAAGACTCTTGACGCTTGATATCACACCGGGCTTAAGAAAGCAGATTGAAAATAATATTGAGGTTCTTGACGGGATTCAGGCCCGTATTGCAGAAAAGCACGATAAGGGGCGCTGCTACATTGCGACGGCAGTTTTCGGCTCCTACGAGGCACCTGAAGTCAAAGTCTTACGGCGCTTTCGTGACAGTGTTTTAAAAACGAATCCGTTAGGTCGTGCGTTTGTCGCTTTCTATTATCGGAATTCCCCTTCGTGGGTTCTCTTTATGAAAAAGCACCCGACGCTCAACGCTTGTGTGAGAGTAGCGCTCAAGGCCTTTTCTAAGCTTTGCAAAACGTTGATGCGTTAATTCGCAAAGTTTCAAATGCAATAAAGCCTAGCAACGAAGATATCGATGCTAGGCTTTTTAAACTTAACGCTTAAAAGAAATTACTTTGCTTCCTGAGGAGCGACTTCTTTCTTTTCTGTTTCGCCAGCCTTTAAAACCAGAGAAATCACATCAGCGCCTGAGACGTCACTGATGCGAACGAGAACGACACGAGCGCCTTGAAAGAGGAAGTTCTTCTCTTTCTTTTCCGCATCGCCCATCGCCTGAAGGAACGCTTCAATCTGAGGATTGACTTTCGCGGGATCCTGGGTCTGGAAGTCAACGCTAATGGTCTGACCGCCCTTTAAATAGATGCTCAAACGCTGGAAATACTGATCCATGCTAGATAACTCCTTAGTAAATTCTGTGAGCCTTACAAGGAGGGAAAAAGTTTCAAATCCTCTCGAAGGCGCTAACAAATCGAGGAACATTCTAAAGAAAAGTTTGTGAAAATTCGTTATAGGACACGCGAAATCCGCGGGGCTTTTCAAATTCACTAGTAAAATCGCCGCTACATTGACCGCTTAGGGGATTTTCTTTTGGATTGCAATACGTTTTTTGGCGATGTTCTTGTGAGTAACGATGATGGAATCGGGGCTCCAGGGCTTGATGCGCTTATTGAGGCGCTCACCCCTTTTGCGCGCGTCACTGTCGTTGTCCCCGATAAGAATCAGAGCGCCGCGTCTTCTGCCTTAACGGTGAGAAGAAGCTTAACGGTAACCGAGCACTCCCCGAACGTTTTTACTGTCGATGGCACACCAGCCGATTGTGTGCATTTGGCTTTTACGGGATTGCTCGAGAAAAAACCAGATCTACTCATTAGTGGAATTAATGCGGGGAAGAATTTAGGAGACGACGTCTTTTATTCGGGCACGGTCGGTGCCGCACGCGAAGGCCCCTTATTTGGCATCAATGCGATTGCGGTGAGCCTTGTTGATGAAAAACTCGGACACTTTGAAACCGCAGCGGATGTGACGATGCAGTTAGTGAGGGCACTTTCAGGCTTTAAGAGTAAAGAAAGCGTTTTACTCAATGTCAATGTCCCAGATTGCCCGATAGAGGATTTAAAAGGTATTGAGGTCACACGACTTGGCAGGTGGCCAAACCCCAAGAGCGCCACATGCGTCGCTTCTAACGGGAGCGAATCGCGCTTTATGTTGGGAGACCAAATTTGGCCAGCCCAATTTGAGCCAGGGACAGACTTTTCAGCGGTCAAAAGAGGGTATGCCTCAGTGACAACGCTTACAATGGATAGTTCAGACGAAAAGGGCAATGACGCAATTTCTCAGAAGTTTGATTTGCTATTGAGGAGATAAATGTGAAAAAGGGTGTATGGATTGGTTTAGCGACGATAGCGGGTATTTTGGCAGGCTGCTCGACAACGAGCACCATGGCCCCGATTGAAGATCGCACAGGAACCTATGATGCGGCAACGAAACCCGCGAAGGTCGAATCCTATGCGATTGACGCGACAGAACCTGTTAAGAAAGCGCCCGAACATTTAGCAAGAGACACGGCTCCTGTTGATAGCGGAAGAATTCACGTTGTCGCAGCTGGCGACACGCTCTACAACATCGGGGTGCGCTATGGCGTTAATCCTCGGCAACTGCAAACACTAAACGGCATCAAAGATGTGACAACGCTTTCAATCGGTCAAGAGCTTCGCATCCCGAAGACGGCTGCTGAACTCTCGAACGCAGCGCCAGAAGCCGCTGTGCAAAGCGCAGGTGCGGCAGAGTCTATCGATACGGCGCCTACCATTGAAACGGCCAAGCGCCCCGAAACTGCCGATGAAGCCGCACAGCGGAAAATCGCTGAGCAAAAGGCAGCGCGCGACGCAGCAGCACGCGGCGAAATTCAATTTATGTGGCCTGCGAAGGGTGACGTCATCGCCACCTTTAAAGAAACGAAGATGGGAATCGATATTGCAGGTAGTAAGGGCGACCCCATCTACGCTGTGTTAGATGGCACCGTGCAGTACGTTGGCGGCAATGCCCCAGGCTACGGACAGTTTGTGATCGTGCGTCACAACGTAAGGCTCCCAGGAAAAGGGAAGACTCCTCTTATTACGGTCTATGGGAACACCTCGAAGATTTTGGTTCGTGTGAACGAAAGCGTTCGTGCCGGCCAACAGATCGCCGAAATGGGTGACACCGATGCAAGTCGCGTTAAGTTACGCTTTGAAGTGCGTCAAGGAAAACCCATTGACCCCATCCCGTATTTAAGTGAATAGGAATTCCTGTGAGTCGAGAGAAAAAGCCTCGTGCGCAGGCAACAATTCAAATTGAACGCTTGGACGCTGAAGGTCGAGGCGTAGGGCATAACGACGGGAAGGTTGTTTTCGTTGAAGGGGCGCTTCCTGGTGAAACGGTTCTTTACGAACGGGTACGCAATAAACCTTCCTTTGAAGTCGGCATTGCCCTTCAAATCGAAAACCCGTCTTTTATGCGAGTCGAGCCCAAGTGCCCGTACTTTGGGATGGGGCCGGGCTCGTGTGGCGGTTGCGCGATGCAGCACATTGAGGCCAATGCCCAAGTCGCCTTTAAGCAGCGCGTTTTATTAGATACCCTTTGGCATATTGGGAAAGTCGTTCCCGAACAAGTTCTGCCTCCCATTCATGGTCCCACTTGGGGCTATCGGCATCGGGCCCGCTTAACAGTACGATTTGTTGAGAAAAAGGGCGGCATGCTCGTGGGTTTCCACGAAAAGCACTCGAGCTTTGTTGCGGACATGAAAACCTGCGCGATTTTGCCCGAGCGTTTATCGGCGATGCTTCTTGATTTACGTGACTTGGTCGCTTCCCTTTCTTGTCGCGATCGAGTTCCGCAGATTGAAATTGCCTTAGGTGGCGAACACTTGGCGCTCGTATTCCGCCACTTAGAGCCACTGAGTGACGCAGATCTCGCAAAGATTCAAGAGGCCGCCAAGCGCCTCAATTTTGATGCGTGGCTGCAGCCTAAGGGCCCCGACTCCGCCTATCCGATTAAAGAAGAGAACCGCGATGCTTTGAAGTTGCATCTTCGGGAGTTTGGCGTAGAGATTCCCTTCCGCCCCACGGACTTCACACAAGTGAATCACGCCATGAATGAGGCGATGGTCTCGCGTGCGATTCGCTTATTAAATCCGACAAAAGAAAGCCACGTCGCAGACTTTTTCTGTGGATTGGGTAACTTCACCCTCGCTCTTGCTAAGCGGTCAAATCGCGTGATTGGTCTTGAAGGTAGCGACGCCTTAGTTGAAAGAGCTCGCGCGGGAGCAGTGCTTAATCACGTCGAAGACAAAGTCACATTCCGAGCCCGTAATCTATTTACGTGGTGCGATGCAGATTGGAATGAGTTAATTGACACGATGGGGGGCATTGACCGCGTCTTAATTGATCCCCCAAGAGAAGGCGCTGAAGCTTTGGCGCATGTATTGTCTGACACGGCGAAAAAGCCAGAGCGTGTCGTTTATGTTTCTTGTAACCCTGCGACCTTGGCTCGTGACCTTGCGATTCTCGTTCACACAGGCTCTTGGCGCGTAAGACTTGCGGGCATCATGAACATGTTCCCGCACACAGGGCACGTCGAAAGTATCTGCGTTCTAACGCCAAAATAGCGCCCTAAGCAGTACTCCTAAAAAAAGAAAGAGGCCTTTACCTGAAGTTGTTTTGGGTAAAGGTTTCTTTTTTTGCGCTCTGACGTTTTGTTTTCTTTTGTTTCAGAGGAAACGGGTCGTTTTTCTTCACGTCTTTCGCCTTCAAAAGCGTTCTCCCTACGTAGTTCTCTCTAATTGAAAAATAAGCAAAATTAGGTATTTCTCAATCTTTTATTTTCTTGATTAGACGCAAATTCCCTGCGCCAATCTCTAGAGATCCCTTTCTTAAAAGTTGCGTAAATTTGGTGCGCATGGAGAAAGCTTTTTTCGATTCGCCCCAATAAAAAGAACACGAAAAAAAGCGAGTCGAGGGCTTAGACAAAGATTTTTTGTTTTTAACTTTGGAGAAACCTTATGGCAAAGAAATCCACTTGGTTAAGCTTGCCGATGCAAATGATGCTCGGTTTGGCTTTGGGCGTCGTTGTCGGTATGTTCATTACCGCCGACTTCGCTGTCACTTACTTAAAACCCTTGGGCGATCTTTTCATTCGCCTTATTCGTATGGTCGTTGTGCCTTTGGTCTTTGCGACTCTCGTTGCAGGTGCCGCTGGCATTTCAGATATCTCTAAGCTTGGCCGCGTTGCCGTCAGGACTATTATCCTCTTTATGGTCACATCGGCAATTTCTGTGGTCTTCGGTCTTGTGATTGCCAATGCGCTCGATCCAGGTCTTGGATTGACACTTTCAGTCGAGGGCTTTAAAGCCGCGTCAGTGAAAGCGCCTAGCTTCACGCAAACCTTGCTTAACATTGTCCCGATTAACCCAATGGAATCGTTCTCCAAGGGTGCGATTTTGCAGATCATCTTCTTCGCGATTATGTTTGGCTTCTGCTTAAACGCTATTGGTGAGAAGGGCAAACCCGTGACGCGTTTCTTCGACGCCGTAGGCGACGTGATGATTCGTATGACTACTGTTGTGATGTACTATGGCCCGATTGGCGTTTTCGCCTTAATCGCTGTCGTCGTGAGCCAGCACGGTCTTGCTGTTTTATTGCCGCTTGCGAAAGTGGTCTTTGCCGCGTTCCTTGCCACATCGCTCTTGGTGATCATCATCTACATCCCATGGGTGAAGTTCCTTATTCGGATGCCGCTCAGTAAGTACTTCAAGGGCATCTTTGAGCCGTGGTTAATCGCCTTTACAACCTGCTCATCGGCCGCTGCTATGGCGTCGAACCTCGTTGCCGCGCGTCGCTTGGGTGCGACAAAAGCGATTGCTTCTTTCGCCGTTCCCCTTGGTAACACGATCAACATGAACGGTACGGCCGTTTACATGGGTGTGACCGCTGTGTTTGCTGCGCAGGTCTATGGTATCCCACTTTCCATTGGCGATCAGGTCATCATCGTTTTAACCGGTGTCCTTGCTGCCGTTGGTACCGCGGGCGTCCCAGGCGCAGGTCTCATTATGTCGACCTTGGTCTTTACGCAAGTTGGTATTCCGCTTGAAGTCGTTGGACTCTTAGCGGGCGTTGACCGCTTCTTTGACATGATCCGTACGTCGATTAACGTGGTTGGTGACTCCACCACCGCTTTGATGGTCTCTCGTATGGAAGGTGAACTTGGTTCCGAACCTTTCGAGGAAGGGGAAGAACAACCCACAGAACCCACAAAGCTCTAATCGAATTTTTGAATTTTTAGGCCAAGTAGGAAAGCTCGGGTGATTTATTTCGCTCGGGCTTTCTTTTATGCCGCACGAAATTTTTTCGGAAATTGATGTTGTTTCAATCCTCCTTCGGCCTCAATTTTTATTAAATCGACAAGAGAAAAATACATCGTCTCCATCAACAGAATCTATGCCTAGTTCTCTTGGCCAATATAGGGTCAAACCTATTGAATTATTGGCTTTTAATATGTATTAAAAGTTTGATTTAACGCAAGTCTTTTTCGTAAGTACGCAAGTCTTTTTTTCTCCTTTTTTGTGTACAGTGAAAGCGGTTGAAACAAAAAGTTTCAATTCAAAAAGCAAAAGGAGAAATAACTTAGGTTGGATGGTGGAGGATTTTCAATAGGAGAAAATTTATGGCAGCAATGAAAAAGCCTGGTTGGTTGAGCCTTCCTGTTCAGATGATGATCGGTCTTGCTCTCGGTGTTGTTGCGGGAATGTTCATCTCAACGGACTTTGCGGTTACCTATTTAAAACCCTTAGGTGATCTCTTTATTCGTTTGATTCGTATGGTTGTTGTGCCTTTGGTCTTTGCGACTCTCGTTGCAGGTGCCGCTGGCATTTCAGATATCTCTAAGCTTGGCCGCGTTGCCGTCAGGACTATTATCCTCTTTATGGTCACATCGGCAATTTCTGTGGTCTTCGGTCTTGTGATTGCCAATGCGCTCGATCCAGGTCTTGGATTGACACTTTCAGTCGAGGGCTTTAAAGCCGCGTCAGTGAAAGCGCCTAGCTTCACGCAAACCTTGCTTAACATTGTCCCGATTAACCCAATGGAATCGTTCTCCAAGGGTGCGATTTTGCAGATCATCTTCTTCGCGATTATGTTTGGCTTCTGCTTAAACGCTATTGGTGAGAAGGGCAAACCCGTGACGCGTTTCTTCGACGCCGTAGGCGACGTGATGATTCGTATGACTACTGTTGTGATGTACTATGGCCCGATTGGCGTTTTCGCCTTAATCGCTGTCGTCGTGAGCCAGCACGGTCTTGCTGTTTTATTGCCGCTTGCGAAAGTGGTCTTTGCCGCGTTCCTTGCCACATCGCTCTTGGTGATCATCATCTACATCCCATGGGTGAAGTTCCTTATTCGGATGCCGCTCAGTAAGTACTTCAAGGGCATCTTTGAGCCGTGGTTAATCGCCTTTACAACCTGCTCATCGGCCGCTGCTATGGCGTCGAACCTCGTTGCCGCGCGTCGCTTGGGTGCGACAAAAGCGATTGCTTCTTTCGCCGTTCCCCTTGGTAACACGATCAACATGAACGGTACGGCCGTTTACATGGGTGTGACCGCTGTGTTTGCTGCGCAGGTCTATGGTATCCCACTTTCCATTGGCGATCAGGTCATCATCGTTTTAACCGGTGTCCTTGCTGCCGTTGGTACCGCGGGCGTCCCAGGCGCAGGTCTCATTATGTCGACCTTGGTCTTTACGCAAGTTGGTATTCCGCTTGAAGTCGTTGGACTCTTAGCGGGCGTTGACCGCTTCTTTGACATGATCCGTACGTCGATTAACGTGGTTGGTGACTCCACCACCGCTTTGATGGTCTCTCGTATGGAAGGTGAACTTGGTTCCGAACCTTTCGAGGAAGGGGAAGAACAACCCACAGAACCCACAAAGCTTTCAGCCTAGTGAGTTTCTAGCCCTCTTGTCGCACAAGTAGGGCACTACAGAAAAGAGCCTGGATGAGTTATCTTGTCCGGGCTTTTTCTTACTCATTATTAATGAGTATGTTAA
>CAVEMY010000060.1:0-4509 GCA_963617005.1 Parabacteroides distasonis
AACGATATATCGAAAATCAAAATCAACCATACTAGTGTTTGAGCCACTATCCATTCCCACGATTACACATGGGGAATTCCGTGGCGGACGTTAAACAAAACTATCCTTCGCCATCGTTTTTGATGTCCGATTTCATCCAATACTACAAAGAAAATTTTGAAGAGCCGATTTATCTTGTTATTGACGAGTACGATCAATGCGCCAACGAAGTCCTTGCAAAAAGCCTTGAATCTTTTAAAAGCCTCACGAAGTCAGGAGGCATACTTAAAACTTTTTACTCCAAGATTAAGGAGCTCTGCTCAAATGGCCCAATCGCTCGAGTTTTTATCACGGGTATCACTGCCATTCAACTTGACTCAATGACATCGGGCTTTTCTATTGAAAAGAACCTAATAAACCACAGCCGTTTTGCGACAATGTTTGGTTTTACAGAATCAGAACTCAAACACCTGAAAAAGGGTGCGAGTGAACCCGCTATTGCGAGCGCCCTAGACAGCGCTAAAGAACAAGCCAAACGCTATAGCGCAGGTGAAGCCGTAAAAGCGATACCAAATCTTAAGCGGCTCGCTATTGTCTACGTAGGAATTCGTTTGGCTACGTTTGAAGTCTTTTAGTTGACTTAGCGCTACTCGCCTTTGGCGTAAGGGTTCTTTGATGTGCGCAATTCCAAGCGTAAGGGCGTGCCCGCAAGATTAAATTTATCTCGGAAAAAGCCTTCCAAGTAGCGCTTATAACTATCGCTTACTGCCTCTAAGCTATTGCCATGAATCACAATCACTGGTGGATTGTGTCCGCCCTGATGCGCATAGCGTAACTTCGGACGCAAACGCCCTGAGCGAGCGGGGAGTTGCTGCGATGTCGCCTCAATTAAGGCTCGTGTCAGTTTCGGGGTGGGAAGCTTCGCAAAACTTGCTGCATGAGCTTCTCGTACGGCTCGCATGAGGTGATTTAAGCCATTGCGCTTTAACGCGGAGATATGCACAAATCGAGCCCAATTTAAAAACCGAAACTTTCGTTCGATATCTTGATCGGTCTGTCCTCTTTCGTAACTATCAAGGCCATCCCACTTGTTGACAGCGACAACAAGCGCTCTTCCACTTTCAAGAGCAAAGCCTGCGATATGCGCATCGTTTGCTGAAACGCCTTCGATAGCATCAAGAACCAAAATCACGACATTACTTTGTTCGATCGCTTGCAAGGTCTTTACGACAGAAAACTTTTCGATACTTTCGAAAACCTTGTTTTTCTTACGAAGGCCTGCGGTATCAATCAAACGAAACTTCTCGCCATCGATTTCAAAATCGACTTTGATCGCATCGCGCGTCGTCCCTGGCATGTCGTAAGCAATGAGACGCTCTTCACCAATTAAGGCATTAATGAGGGTGGATTTCCCCACGTTAGGGCGCCCAGCGACGGCAACCTTAATGCGCTGCTTATCTTCGTCGTCTTCGGCCTCGTCATCGACCTGATCTTCTGGGAAGTCTTTTAAAACAGCGGCCATCAAAGAATTAATGCCTGAGCCGTGAGCAGCAGAAATTCTCCAGGGCTCCCCAAGACCTAATTCATGAAATTCTGCACTGTGGCGTTCATCCAACCCTTCGGCTTTATTGACAACAAGGTAGATTGGACGCCCTGCAATTCTTAAGCGCCTTGCAATGCGTTCATCGTGGGGCGTGAGACCCGCTCTTGCATCACACAAAAAAAGAACGACATCGGCTTCGGCAATCGCCGCTTCGGCTTGCTCGGCCATCTCGCGAACAATCCCCTCGCTTTTAACGGGCTCAAATCCACCCGTATCGACGACGATATAGGGGCGAGGACCAAGACGGCCTTCGCCATACTGACGATCTCGCGTTAAGCCAGGAAAATCCGCAACAATCGCATCACGGCTTTTCGTGAGGCGATTAAACAGTGTCGACTTCCCGACATTGGGTCGACCAACAAGAGCAATAACCGGAAGCATGAAAATTCTTTACTTTTGATTCTGTGCCCGAATAAAGGTCAAGTGTCCCTCATCGGTTTGGAAAAGTGCGCCACCAGAAAGTGAGACTGGAATCGACTTTACGGCGCCTCCCACACTGGTTCGTGCGATTGTCTTACCTGTAATCGGGTCTAAGAAACTCACAACACCATCGTAGTCGCAGAAAGCAACGGCCTCTGGAGTCACGACCACAGCGCTTGGGCTACGCCAGTGATACTCTTTATTGGTCCAACGAGGAGTGCCTGACGCATAGTCGAAGGCGTGAATCTCGCCGTTGGCGGCCGTAATGTAGACGTTGGTGCCATCGGAAATCGGGCCCGAGACAGCATCGACGGGTTTTGCCCAAAGGAAACGCCCATTTTCTGAACTAATGCAAAGGACATTACCCTGATAGGCACTCGCGCACATCATGTGGGAGTCAACAAGAGGGGCACCGACAACGTCAACTAAGCGATCGACCTCCGTTGTCCCTTTGGCTTGCGCCACAGGAACGTCGAAAACAGGTTTTCCTTGACCATCAAGGGCCAAGAGGCGTCCGTTACTTTGTCCGACAAGGATCCCCGCCGGAGAAAAGCGCAATTCCCGCGCCACACGCAGTGAAAGAGCTGGGGCCTGCCCCTGATAACGCCAGCGACGTTCTCCTGTGAGTGCGTCGTAGCAGGAAACGCGTGTGTCACTTGTGCGCACGACAACAATACCTGACCCCACAAGAGGTGGAACCGTTAATTCGCTTGTTAACTTCACGCGCCAGAGTTCTTTGCCACTCTCGTCGAATGCAAGAAGTTCACCCGAGGCAATCGAGAGCGCCACGGTGTGACCGTCGCTACCGACGCCAGCGACAGCGGAGGAATCGAGTTTAACCTTCCAAACCTCTTCGCCCGTCTCGGGGTTGATGCGATAAAGGCTATTAGATCCTGCGGCATAAATCCCGGTTTCTGTAACCTTCGGCGTTAAAAGCCCTGTGGGGTTCTCACCTAAACTCACAGACCACACCTTTTCCACCTTCATGGTTTCGGTGAACTTTTCTAAGTCCACGGGCTCACGCGTGCTCGTAGAGGAACACGCACAGAGAAAAGCGCCGCAAGCTGCCGCAACAAGTGCCAAACGCCAATGAGAACGAATCTTTGTCATAGTTATGTGTTCCTAAAAGGTTTTTTAAGGTTCTGGTAAGGATTCAATCTTTAATGTCACAAGGGGAGCCAAGGTATTGACTTTCTTATCGTAGTCAAGAGACTTTTGCCAGGCCTCACGTGCTTTTTCCACATTGCCTAAAGCGAGTTCAACGTCGCCTAAGCGATCGTAGAAAATCACTTCGCTACCTGCGCTTGGGGCCTCTTTTTCTAAAACGGCAAGGGCTTCTTTCGCGTTACCCGCATCCAATTCCACAGCAGCCAATCGCACACGAGCCAATGTGGCGTACTCAGGGCGCTTACCTGTGTTAATGACCCACGTAAGAGCCTTACGAGCCGCCTCATAATCGTTTTCTGTTGCCGCGTTCGAAGCAAGTGCAAAAGCAGCAAGGGAGGCAAAGACGTGATCGGGGTACTCTTTCATGAGACCCTCGGAAAGTGACTTCACATTCTTTTTGTCGTCAGTGACCACAGCATTTTGCAGTTGCACGTAAGCGGCTGTCGCTTTCGCGCCCTCGTTTTTCTTATAGTAGCGATAGCCGTTATAGCCCGCGAAAGCCAAGCACCCTAAGGTAATGACAACCGTAATCGGCGTTCCCCACTTTTCCCACCACGCTTTTAATTGGTCTAGTGACTCTTGTTCTTCTAAATCATATGCCATAGTTTTGTTGGCTCCTTCTCGAATCCTGTAATCCTACTAAGCTATCGCGATTACGACTAGCTTAGCGCAAGAATTGTTTCAATTTCGTTAGCGGCAATTCTCTTTTGCTCTTCAAAGACTTGCTCGCCTTTTTCATTTCGTAAGTGTTTAACGGTCACTTCCCCTTGGGCAAGTTCCTCTTCTCCGACAATCACAGCCCAAGTCGCAAGAGAGGCATCGGCTCGCTTCATCTGCGACTTAAAAGAAGTGCTTCCTGCGTGGCAAATCACTTTGGCGCCTTTATCGCGAAGGGTTTCAGCAAGAAGGCGCGCCTTCACCTCGGTTTCTCCACCCTGGTGCATGATGTAAATCTGCGCTAAGGGCGAAGTGACGACTTTCCCCTCTTCTTTCATCAATTCAATGACGCGTTCTGCGCCCATCGCAAAACCGACGGCGGGCGTCGGGCGTCCCCCTAACATTTCAATTAAGGGGTCATAGCGGCCACCGCCACAGATGGTTCCTTGAGCGCCCAATTTTTCTGTTGTCCACTCAAAGACGGTGTGGTTGTAGTAATCAAGACCTCTTACTAGGCGGGGATTGATCACGTAATCAATCGAAAGCGAAGTTAGGCCCTTTTCCAAGTTCTTAAGAAAGGCTAAAGAATCCTCTCCAAGATAGTCGATTAATTTCGGAGCGGCGTTCACTAACTCTTGCATCGCCGGGTTTTTCGTATCAAGGATACGTAAGGGGTTCGTTAA